>JBCCIM010000001.1 GCA_039111535.1 Bacteroidota bacterium
AGGAGCGGTATTGACCCTTCCTGGAATTGCAGGTATTGTATTAACCATTGGTATTTCGGTAGATGCTAATGTACTTATCTTTGAACGTATACGCGAAGAGCTAGCTAAAGGTAAAGGGCAAAAAGAATCTATTAAAGATGGTTTTTCTAATGCCTTATCTTCAATCTTAGATGCCAATATTACTACAGGTTTAACAGCATTAATCTTATTCATCTTTGGTTCTGGGCCTATTAAAGGATTTGCTACTACCTTATTGATCGGTATTGGTACATCATTATTTACAGCAATTTTTATTACGAGATTATTAGTTGATTGGAATGTAAACAAAGGAGGTCTGGTTGCCGTTCAACTATGGCCTTGAGCCGGCTGGTTAAAGTTGTAGTTGTGCGCTTTAGGGCAGTATTTTCTATATCCTGCCTTCTTCTAAACAATTGGTAGTATTCCTACACTACTTCTTTCTCTGTTGCTGACGCAGGCCAGCCAATTCTTGAGACCATGTTTAGTCACAGCACAGAAAACTCCCGACGATGCAGTATTTTGCGATGCGCGGTTTCGATCTGCATGTTGTTGGTATTATCAGGAAGCGTATATGCGCAAAATACAGGCTCGATAAGCGGTGTTGTTCGTGATGCCGAAACAGACGTACCAATTCCTGGTGCCCACGTTTTTCTGGCCAATACAACCATTGGGGATATTACGGATGCTAACGGTTATTTTAGCATTCAGGATGTCCAGGCAGGTTCGTATCAGATCATCGCGCGTATCATTGGATTTCAACCAGCCCGAAAAACTATACGCATTTCCACAGATACCCTTAAAGACACCCCATTTAAGCTGACAAAACAAATCTATGAAGTCGGAGCAATCACTGTAACGGACAACAGGCCCTCAAAACCGTCCAGAAAGAGGAGACGTGACCTTACGAGGTTCAAGCGCATGTTTCTTGGTACTACACCAACGAGACAAGGCTGCGAGATCGAAAATCCTCACGTGATCGAATTTACCAGGCTCTCGGGGTTCTTCGAAGCATCATCCAACCAACCCATCGTTATAACCAATAAATACCTTGGTTATAGAATTTCTTATCTCCTTGATTTATTTAGTACAGGACAAAATTTATTCAGATTTAAGGGAGAGCCCTTCTTTGTAGAACTGCCTCCTAGAGATGATAAAGAAGCCGAACGTTGGAAAAAGCGAAGAACCGAAACCTACAATGGTTCATTTCAACATTTTCTACGCAGTGCAGCCCAGGGTACATTGGTTAAAGAAGGCTTTGATGTATACCTGACGGATTCGCTTTACTGGAAACGTCCTCACAAAAAGCTCATTGACTTTTTTGAAGGAATAGAGGCGGATGTGAAACCTGCCGACTATATAAAACCCCATACCCTTCCCCATGAACGAGAATTATATTTCTCTGGATTCTTGCATGTTATTTACAACGAAGAAACGATGCATCGGGATTTTTATGACGCTGACTTGATCAGCTACAGCGCCTCCAGAGAACCTGTTCGTGCTGTGATTCGCACGACAGATGGCAACGCAATCTTTAATGAAATAGGGTTTCTAAACAATGCATTCGACATAGCCCGGTACGGCTACTGGAACTGGGAAAGCGGCATTTGTAACTGGTTGCCCTTCAACTACGGCCTTGAGCCGGCTGGTTAAAGTTGCAGTTGAGCATCCGGGGAGGGTATTTTGACATATCTATCCATTCTCCCCACTTTATAATGTATAACGTCAACACCTTCCTCAGCGTAAGTCTCTTTAGCCTCGTTGTTTTTGCCTTTGTGCTGCGCTCTTGCTCTACCGAAAGTAACGCCGGCGCCGAAGAACGCCTCATTCCTACACCAGACTTCACGCTTACCGCTGACCAAACCCACAACAAGTTCAGCGCTACCATTCCCCCGGTCTTGACGGTACCGTCTGGCACCATCATCGAAGCCTTTACAGAAGAAGCTTCAGACCAGCAATTTGAACTGGGCTCCACTGTAGATGCTGTGGCCACCCTTGACTTCGAACCGATTCATCCCCTCACGGGCCCAGTTTACGTTGAAGAAGCCCAACCAGGTGATGTGCTTGCCGTAACCTTGCATAAAGTTGAAATGGGAGAATGGGGATGGACCGCCATTGCACCCGGTTTTGGTTTTCTTGCTGATGAATTCCCGGATGCCGCACTCAAAACCTTTGCCCTCGGCAAAGATGCTGAATCGATCGACTTTGGAAACGGCATTACCATTCCCCTAAGTCCGTTTCCCGGCGTAATGGGTGTTGCACCAGCAACAGATTCTCTATTGTCCACCATCCCCCCAAGAGAAAACGGGGGTAACATGGATGACCCCAACATTGTAGAAGGCACAACTGTCTATTTCCCGGTGCTGGTGGAAGGCGCGCTTTTTTCGATTGGCGACGCCCATGCGGTCCAGGGCCTCGGAGAAGTAAGCGGTACAGCAATTGAAGCGCCCATGCGCTTTGTGTATGAGTTGAATCTGATCAAAGGCGGTCACACCATCCAGGAGCCGCAGTACGAAACGGATTCGTATTACGCCGTAACTGGCTTTGCCACAACCATCGATGAAGCCGCAAAAAAAGCAACCCGCTATATGATTGATTACCTGGAATCGGTCCACGGGCTGAGCCGGCAGGAAGCTTACATGCTCTGCTCACTCGCTGGTGACCTCAAAATTGCTGAAGTGGTTGACGTGCCGCACGTACTGGTTACCATGCACATGTCCAAAGACGTGCTTGGCATCGAGTAGACCTTACCCCTCAATGGGGACCACCGATGGCATTCGCCGGTGTGCGCTGGTGAAATACAGACCACCCAGCGCGGTCAATCCAAAATAAGCCGCAACAAGTTGGTCGCCGAAAGGGAGCAGTGCGCCAATTTCAAACCAGGTAGATGTAGCTGCAATAAAGGCTATACCTGCCACGCCGCGGAGTATTTCAATCCACGGCCCACTGCGCAGTTGGTCCATCAGCGATGTAAATCCATAAATCCCGGCAAAAACAAACCCGCCGTATACAAACAAGTCGGGGAATCCAATTGCGGTAAACCCGTACAGCATGTACAGCAACAGCAGCGCAGTCATTACAAACTGAAACCACGACCAAATTACAAGCGCCCGTGATGCCGGCGCATTGTACTTTTCGAAGTTGTTTACATCTCCGATGTAGTGTACCGGGTACAGATCTGCTACGTCGGGTGGGCGCCACCCTGTTGGCATAAACCAGATTCGCACTTTGTCCAGCCAGTTGCGCGTACGCCAGGCATCTTTGATGAGCAACCAGACATGCTGGAAATTGATGCGAATAGGATTCCATGTTTGCGCCGGCCGCGTGATGCCGTAAACAGGAGGTACATCATCGAGCTCTTCCTGGAACGTACCAAACATGCGATCCCACCAGGGGAAGATCTGGCCAAGGTTCTTATCCAAATACTCCGGATTTATTGCATGATGTACACGGTGCTGGGATGGCGTAATAATGACGTATTCCAGCACGCCAAGTTTGGGTACGTGCCGGGTGTGATACCAGAATTGTAGAAACAGGTGGATGGGTGCAAGCAGATTAATCACATTTGCCGGCACCCCCAGCACCGCAGCCGGCACCAGAAAGAGTGCATAGATCCCAATAATATTGGAAATTGACTGTCGTAGTGCACAGGCAAGATTAAACTCCTCACTGCTGTGGTGGATGACGTGGTTATTCCAAAAAATATTGACACTGTGATTCAGGCGGTGAGACCAGTAGCCGGCAAAATCCATCGCAACAAATCCAACCAGGTACACCAACACAGACGAATCAAGGGAGAGTAAGGCGAGGTGTTGGTGGAGAAAGGGATAGGATACAATGATGATCACCACGCCGAGCGAATCTTTGATCACGTTGGTAATCCCGGAGCTCAAACTCGAAATGGTGTCAAAGCTGTGCAGGGTCTGCTTGCCTTTTACGACGCCGTATACGGCCTCAATTATGATGAGTACCATAAAGGCTGGAATGGCAACCAGCAGTGCATTAGCATAAGTTTGCATGTATTCGCCCGGCCGGCAACAATGCATGCCGGCAATTTACTCGCTTGATTTTTTGGTTTGATGTCGCTTGAATTCTTGAAGCGACTGTTCGAGTAAATTTAACTGCTCAGCGAGGGCAATTTCAATGGCTGCCCTTCTGTCCCCATCGAACTCGGTCACAAGCTCAGCCGGCACATAGGTGGATAACATGTCGACGTGAATCCGCATTTGCTTTAACAGCACAGCACGAATGGCACGCAACCCTACCCGCGGGCCTTCTTGTGGCATATCTTCTGCATATACATCCAGGTGCCCGTCGATTAGCGCTGTTGCGCGTGCAGCGTGGTTGGTGCCTTTAAGCACAGTTGTAACCTGGGGGACATTCATCCAGCGTTTGTAGTGCTGCAGGGTTTGCTCAACTTCTTGAATAAGGGGTTCGAAGTTGTCCTCCGGTGTTTGGGCCGGCGTAGCTAATGCAAGGCTGGTGGCTAAAACAAGGGTAAGAAGTGTATGCATGGCTTTGTTGTGGTGGTAGCTTATGTGCTTCGTATATAATTATATACTTAACAACCTGCCACTTTTGCCACAAGGCACTTATTTAACCATGCAACCTGGAAGCCATGCTATCCTGATGCTCAATTAACGCGATGCAAGTAGACATTTTGGTTGTCTTTCACCAGCTTGCCCCGCCGATCTTCAGTGTATGCAGCAAGATTACGGCCATCAAACATCCAGATGTTGTCATCCATATCGAAGTTTTCGCCATCGCCAAAGTACAATGCACCATCATCAATGTGCCATTCTGAGTACTCGACTTCTTTCTCGCCAAATGCATCAACCACTACGCGGAGTTCATTTTCACGTTTGAACTCGAAATAAATGTTTATCTCGTCAAGCACACCATCCACTGTTTTGCTCACAATGCGATCCCAGGCGGAGTTCTCCTCAAGATCTTTTTCATCAAGCGTGATTTCGAGCTTCCAGGTACCGCTCAGGTCTTTGTAGTGAACGCGGGTCTGTGCGTTGGCTACGGTGATGCCGGCAAAAAGGAAAAGCAGTACAACGAGTAGTGGTGTTTTCATCGTAGTGGTAGTTATGCTAATTTTTTAACATAATTCCATTACTGGTTTTCTTTCGGAAAAGTTACGCTCCTGCTGAAAGATTATGTGGGCAACACCATATTTCTCTGCCTACCGATGAAAAGGCTGCTCATTTATCCAATGAAAGCCCCGCTCCATCAGCAGGCTATTTTTTTGCGCCTGGGCACGCAGCTTCACCTCGATGGAATCCTGCTTGTACAGGCCGCTTATAAACAACGTACTGTCGTTGAGCTCCTCATACATTAGCGTTGAAGACATGAGTGAATCTGCAAAAGCATAGACCGCGATGGTCTTGTTTGTTGTGTCAGGATTAAAAGAAACCTCCTCATCAGATCCATCTGCAGTTGATACAACGGCACTTCCATGTTTCATGACTTTTAGCCGCGTCCAGCGAAGTGGATAGGCATCGCTTGAAGCGTTAAACTCAATAGTCTCGTACAGACCTTCCAGTACTGCATCAGTCTCAAACTTTGCAGCTGCTGTTCTTTTTGACACATTAATTACCCCGCCTACAGTAACCGCAAAAACTGTAAGCAAAGCCACACCTCGCAACATGGTTAATCCCATACTCAAATTGGTGTCAATACTGAAGGGCTGAATTTTCTCCACTTCTACCGGCTCATTAGTAATAAAGAACTTGTAGAGCCGGGATACATTTGGCGCTGCAACTAGGAAAGCAAATAGTAGCAGATGACTTGAGTAAATTTTGACGGGTACGTCATAACTAAAATTGAGTACCACAACGTTTGACATCACACCAATTACAACAAGTGCGCCGAGCAAAGTTGTCCGGCGAAACATCAACAATATGCCCCCCACAACTTCACCCATGCCGGCAAAGAAGTTGTACGGGTAAGAGTAGCCCATAAAGGTCCAAAGCAAGCCCATCGGAGAAGAGTCGCCGTAAGTCTGCGCAAGACGCGCTTCGCCCGGATAGGGGAATTGTGTTTTGAATACCTTTGCCAGGCCATACATCAACATGATTAACCCAACATACACGGCAACAAAGATGCGTAGCCCTTCAGCGAGCCGTGCATAGTTGGTGCGTTCCCGATCTACAGCACTCCAAACGGTTGTAGCCATTACCGCAACAAACAGAATGGCCAACAACTGTACATAGTTGTAGGTTGTATCGCCACTCCCATTAGGTTTTTCCGGCATCTCATACCCAATGTTTAATACGGCATCGCCTATCCAATAGATAAAACTGTCCCAAGGTGCTGAGAATGGAAGCGCATGAAAAATGACGCTGAGCATGCCATCTAAAAAAACATAGAGGAGCACGTAGCAAAACGAAAAGCGAAAAAGGACTTTTTGAGTGCGCGTCCAGGGTGCGGCAACGGTGAGGGTTTCCATGGCAATGTCCGGTTATGCTTCGTATGCCCATCTAATATATAAAGCGGGATATAACCACCATATCACGACATCCGGCCATTTTTTGCAGTGCAGGGGTGGACGCTATTGGCCGGCAAGAATTTTTGCCGTTTCGGTGAACCAGGCATAACGCACGATAGGGGCCATGCTCCCATCTGGCTGGGGTTCTGTTTTTTCTTCGACCGCTTCGCCGTGTACCTTCTCATAAAACGTACGTGCCCTCACATTTTCTCGGTATACCCAAAGATACATCGGGGCTTCTGTAGGCACGCTTACATCGGGCCGGCCCAAAACCCACTGCGCAGCTTGCTGTATCAGCTGTCGACCGAGACCCCGTTGTTGTGATCCAGGCAACACATGCAGGTTATCAATCAACGTTCCCCACACCGGATCAGCGCCGGCAACGGCACACACGAGGCCAACCAAGCGATCCCCTTGTTCTGCAACCCGGATAAATGTATGATCAGGGATACCTGCCTTAAACCGCGTTTCCCAATACTGCATCCGGTTGGCCAGCACGTGATTATCCAGAAACGCATTAGAAAGAATATCCCGGTAGGCAATCTCCCAGCTTTGGCTATGCAGTTGTGCTATAGCCGGCCATTCTTCAGACAAGCCTGCTCTAATCTTTGTCGCGGACATACAAATTCCATAAAGTATCTAACAGTGTTCGGCGCATTTCAGCAAATCCTTCAGCATCACTAGGCTGCGTTTAAGACCCGGAAACGCAGGAATCATTGCGCCAAAATTATCTAACAGTGTTCGACAACTCACCACCTTCCGGACCATAAAACACAACCCATACAACAAGGTCGTCTGTAAACGCTTCAAAACGATGTATCACACCCGCGGGGACAAATAGCACATCACCGGGGCCAAAAGCATGGCGCTTGTCGCCATTAACAAACATACCGCTTCCCGTGACCACAAAATACAACTCATCCCGGGTATGGGGCTGCTGTGGATCGGTGCCAAGCGGAGCATAGATCTCAACTTCCATGGAGCCGTGAGACAGGACCGGCGCAAACCGGTTACCTGCTGCATCGGGTACACGGGCTAATGCTTCCGCCAACGTTTTGTGATAGTTCATTGTCATCTAAAGGTAAGTAACGGCTGTGCTCATAAGTGTTGGCCGCTGCGCAAAGCCTAGCTTTTCATAGAACGAATGGGCGTCTTTGGTTTGGAGTGCAAATTGGGTGTGCGACAGTTCAGGATGTGCAAGCACCTGCTCCATCATCCATTGCCCGAGCCCTTCTCCGCGATAGGCAGACTTAACCACCATATCGGCCACCCAACTGGTTGAAGCAAAATCACTGACAACCCGAACAAAGGCTATCAGCTCTTTCCCATTGTAGAGTGAAAAGCAGGTAGAGTTGGCCACGAGTTTTTCGACCTTCTCACGCGACCGGCTGCCGGCCCAATATGTTTGCCGCAGCAAAGCATGGAGTGCCGTGATGTCTACCCGATCTTTTTCATCGTATAAAACATAGCTGTTGTATTCCCATTGCATGGTCCAACCTCAAAGCATTAACTGTCCGGAAAAGACAAGGGCTGCCTGCCCGCCTACATTTACACCTTCCAATTGCGCCGGCGTCCCTACGCAGGTGACGGTTGCTGTGCCGGGCCTGTTCATCCAGTGGCCTTGCTCAGCGACAAACGAAGTGGCATCGAGCAAGCCGTGATGCCAGAGATAGGAGGCCATCCCTCCTGTTGCAGAACCAGTAAACGGATCTTCCATGGTATCCGGCGGCGTACCGAAATGCCGGGCAAACGTTTGTCCTGCTTCTGTAGCCCCCTGGAGGCAAAAAAGATGTGGGCTGAAAAAATCAGATTTCTCACGCAAGCGACCATAAACTGGTATGTCCAGCACTGCGCGCCGCAAAGCGTCATGATTGATCAGCGGAATCATAAGCTGCGGGGTTCCTGTGCTAACTGTTTGTATTGATGCGCCGGGGAGGACATCGTCAGGCGAGAGGCCAAAAGCTGGCATCACCTCTTCTGCCCGGTGTATTTGCAAGAAAGCAGGCTTGTTTTGCGTCATCACAATCTGCTCGATTTCACCATCTGTCTGATGAATTGCAACAGGGATGAGCCCGGCCGGCATTTCGAGGGTGATTGTGGTTACAGCTTCCGTGAGGCGCAGCCGGCCAGCAGTGACCAGGGCAAAGGTTGTAGCGATAGTCGGGTGACCAGCCATCGGGATTTCTTCGGCTGGTGTGAAGTATCGGACACGAAAATCTGCCCGCGATGACTTCATCACAAATGCCGTTTCGGAGAGGTTCATTTCCTGGGCGATCGCTTGCATGGTAGCCGGCGTCAGATGATCCGCATCAAATACCACAGCACAAGGGTTACCGCCAAGGGGGTGGTTCGTAAATGCATCAACCTGCATCAAAGGCAAAGGCATAGTTTTCTCCACAATGTTCTTCTTGCTGTGTAATTCTGGCTGTTGTTTGAAGCAGCGCTCAGCCAACCATTTTTTCCAATCGCGTTTTGAAAAGCGTCTTTATTTTTTCCGGCAGCGCTTCAATGTCTACTGCGCGGCGCATGCCGGCTACATCATCTCTTTCGATCAACTTCATCCTGACGATGTCGGCTACCGAAATGCCATGCGCCATTCGATCCAGAGGCTCCAGCTTGTCGCCGGCTGTTACAACACCCTCTTCGAGCACAGCGAAATACACACCGCAACGGAGGCTGTTCAGAAACCGCTCGATCATATCTTGCCGCTGAAAGCGCATAGCCAGTTTGTCACAGGGCTGACGTGGCTGCACCGCCAAAACCACAGCTGTGCCAATGCGAAAGGTATCTCCAACCTGAACTACAGATTCATCCAGGCCGGCAACCGTGAGGTTTTCTCCAAACATGCCATGGGGCATTGTTGTGAGGCCGAGCTCTGATGCCCAAAATGCATAATGCTCCTTTCCGTAAGCATACACAGCCTTCAACGCACCACCGTGGACTTTGAGATTCGTTTGCGTGTCTCCAGCGAGACCAAGCTTGTTTACTTGAACAGGTCCTGCAACAGCAGTTTTTACAATGGATGAATGTACCGTTTGCCCGTCCCAAGTGAGGGGTGCTGATTTGCCAACATTTACAGATAGTATGCGCATGGTTTCTGGTGATGGCTTAAGGGTAGGTGACTAGGTGTCCTGCATGGCGGCCTGACCGATCAGCCGTGAAATGACGGCCAGGTGGTGGTCATCATGTTCAGCGGTGAAAAACAGGAGGTCAATCATCCGCATTGGTTGTTTCAAGCGAGGATGTCGGCTTGTCAACCCAAATGCCTCTTGAGGTAGCGTTTCAACGCGCTCGATGAGTGCCAGCCGCTGCGTTCGAAGAGCTGATAGCAGAAAAATTAGTGGGCGGGTGTTATGGTTTGCGCGGTGTGTTTTTTGATTTTCAAGATCAGCAACGCGCATTTCTTCCGCGCCGCCCAGGATGTCGTCCACACGGCCGAGCCAGAGGGGCTCAAGGTCTAGCAAGTGGCCCACCTCTTCCTGGATCGACCATTTCCCATTGCGTTGCTGTACGAGTTGATGGGCACTTAACCCTTGCATGCGTTCTTCTACCCGCGCCGGCGTACCACGCAGCCGCTCCACAACATTGTCCTTCATCCACAAAGGCAGGTCAAACGAGAATTTTCTTTCAAACCAATCCATCGAACTCCTCGGGTTTTATCCAGGCCGGCGTATCTCCTTTCTCAATGCCCTGCATTTTATCGCAATTCTTTAAAACAAAACAGATACAGTTTCTTAAATTGTTATGGTAACAATCTGCTTTTCCCAAACTGTACTGATACAACGCTATGAAAAACACACTTGCGAAACCTTCGTTTTTGTATGAGCAGATTGTAGCCGACATCACTCAACGTATCGACCTCGGCAGCCTCAGGCCAGGGGACAGGCTGCCGTCTGTGCGTAGCTTCAGTCAGAAGCATGGCGTAAGCATCTCAACGGTAATGCAGGCATACAGAAATCTCGAAGACCGGCTACTAATCGAGGCGCGACCACAATCCGGGTTTTACGTACGCCCCCAGATTGGCGAGCGACCGCACGAACCCGAAATTTCGTCGCCACCCAAAGCGGCCCAAGACGTATCTGTTACATCGCTTATTATCGAAGTATGCACCACAGTTCTCGACCCCGACATTGTACCACTTGGTGCTGCCATTCCCAGCCCCGAACTGCTGCCAACCAGACAACTCAACCGATTGCTTGCAACCGTTGCAAGAAACGAAGGCGAACGGACGATCCAGTACCTGCTTCCCCAGGGCGACCTTGCACTACGACAGGAAATAGCAAGACGCAGCCTCGACTGGGGCTTCAACATTTCTGCTGAAGACATCATCATAACCTGTGGTTGCATGGAGGCTTTGTCTCTTTCTCTTCGGGCTGTGGCTTCAGAAGGAGACGCAATCGCCGTAGAGTCGCCAACATACTTTGGCGTGCTGCAGCTCATCGAGAGCCTCCGCATGAAAGCGTTTGAGATCCCGACGCATCCACGAGATGGCATTAGCTTGGAAGCATTGGAAACGGCTTTTCAAAAACAGCAGGTTTCAGCCTGTCTTTTTATGCCCAACTTCCACAACCCGATTGGCTGTGTGATGCCGGACAAAAAGAAACAGGCCCTTGCTGACCTGGCAGCTACCTACCAGATTCCTGTTATTGAAGATGATCTGTATGGTGACATATTCCACGAGCCACCACGGCCCAAGGCGCTCAAGGCATTCGACAAAGATGAGCGTGTGATGTATTGCAGCTCTTTTTCCAAAACACTGGCACCCGGCTTCCGGGTAGGTTGGGCGGTGCCCGGCAGGCATATGCAAACTGTTATGCAAGCAAAAATGGCGAGTACAATCGCAACGGCCGCGCCGTTACAAATGGCAATCAACGAGTTTTTGAAAAAAGGCGGATACGACCACCACGTCCGCCGACTTCGCAGGGCATATGCACACAATCTTGCCCGGATGACAGCAGCTGTTCGCACCCACTTCCCGACCGGCACACGTGCAACACGGCCTCGCGGCGGCTTTGTGTTATGGATTGAACTCCCTGAAGGCGTAGATGCGATGCAACTCTACCAACGCGCACTCAAACAGAAAATTGGCGTGGCACCGGGGCCGCTGTTCTCTGCTACCCATGCCTATGCTAATTGTATTAGATTAAATGGCGGCTACCCCTGGTCGCCACGCATCGAAGCAGCGCTAAAAACACTGGGAGAGCTTGCCGCAGCATTACTGCCGTAATCCGCGCCATTGAACACAACCACCAGAGTTGTAAAAAAGTGATGACGGGCCTCAAGCTTTAACCAGCCTCGCCGAAAATTACATCCTGAGGAGGTAGTTCACTCGGAGATCCTGGCGATATTTGGCGCGATTTTGGGAAGCAGCTTTCCGGGCCACGGTTTGTCTCACATTGCTTGTAAACCGATTGGTCCCTGTAGAAACATGCGGCGTTGGTACCAACACTTTGCGCTCCCCACGGCTTCCCCTGCTGCAAGCAGGTAAAGATTCTCCCCACTTCATTGAAGCCAAAGGTAAACGGGTACCGTTAACGCCTCATTGAGGATGACGATGGCTTACTGCCTCAGGACCAAGTGTGTTTAGAAAACTCTTTCCGTTGCAAAGCCCATGAAAACACTCACACCTTTAGTGCTGCTGCTCGCCTGCTCTGGCTGCGTTAGCCTGTACCCGATAGATAATGGCCGGCAAACCATACAGTCGGTCAACCAGATAGCAACTTCGCAAGTACTGTATGTTCACCATTTTGGAGACCGCCGTGCTGCGGCACGGAAGCTGAACATTACACCAACCCATACATCCTGGGTAGACGCTACATCAGGACGCTTCGTAACCATTCCAACAAGTGAAATTGTCGATATAAAAATCCGTGAACAGGAGGTACGTTCAAACAACGGATTTGGCATGGGCATGCTGGCCGGCGCCTCCATGAGTGTGATGTTTGGCCTGAGCGGCGATGCTGCCGCTTCGGAGAAAAGCACCATTGCTGTACTGGGCGGCATGGGCTTTGGCATGCTCGGTGGCATGATCGGTAAAATGACAAGCCAGCGCGAACGCGTCAAGTACCGCGTTTTGTGGGCCAACCCTGAAGTACCCATTCGGCGTGCGGTTTGGTAACCGTTAATGGCATGCATCGCACGCCCAGACGCAGCAACAAGCTTCAACAAAAAAGAGCCAGTCCAAAGCGGACTGGCTCTTTTAAGTTTACGGCAACTTGCTTGTACAACCACAGGCCTCTACGGCGCTTAGCGAGGAATTTTAATTTTCGTTCCACGTGGTAGCGTTTCGTTTTCTTCCACCTGGTTGATAATTGCAATATCAGTAGCGGTGAATCCACGCGGCAACGGATTGGGCAGAAACGAGCTGATCGTGCCGGCCCGAGAGGTTGTAATCACATCGATCCGCGAAGGCTGCACATTGATTTTGCTCTGGTCTGTCAGCGTTCTGAATCCATCCAGCGTGTTGTAAAATCCACGGCTGTAAGTATCAAAAGAAGTTGCTGCGGTATAGGCAAGAAATGAATACACATTGTTGCTGTATTCGATGTAGCGCGCAGCCAGCTCGAATTCACCGCCCTGCTGGTCTGCAGCGGTAGCAGATACGTCATACGCAGAGAGGCCGTTGATGCTGGATGCTTTCTGGCTGATGACCGTTATCCCTTCCTGGGCGGCGAATTTGGTGCCGGCGTCCTTGGCTGTCTGCACATCAGAAGCAATTGTGAATACCATAATCGCTTTCTGCTCCTGGTCAACCAGTGCCACCTGGGTGGGCTGATTGATTACGGTGTAGCCATTCGGTACCGGAAACTGAAAGCGTAATTCAGGATGGTAAAACATGCCATTCTCAACATAGCCCTGCCGCGGGTCATCCCCAATTACGATATCATCTACCTGGGCGAGATAGGCTTCAGCTTCAATTTTATTCATCTGCCGTTGCGTCTTCCATTCAGCCGCCATACGCTTGATTGTACCTTCGCGCTCACCGGGATCGGGGTGGGTAGACATAAAGCTTGGAATGCTTTGGCCGGCTTTGTCACTCAAGCGTTTGAGCGAGCGGAAAAACTCTGCGCCTTCTGCAGAATCGTATCCTTCAAGCGCGCCATACTCAACACCAAGCCGGTCAGACTCGCGTTCATCATCGCGCCCGTAGCTCAGAAACATCAAGCCGGCTAGCGTACTGCCAGTGTTCAACACTTCTTGTGCTGCGTTTCCGCCGAAGATACCCTGGGCACCAATGGCGGCGCCGATAACACCCAGTTGCCCGAACTGCTGCGTGGCAGCACGTATCGACGAATGACGCCCTACGATATGGCCGATCTCATGACCAAGGACAACAGCCAGCTGTGCCTCATTATCCAAATGCGCAAGCAGGCCGCGGGTGATGTACACGTATCCGCCAGGCAACGCGAACGCATTTACAACCGGGCTATCAAGCAGCCGAAAAGTAAACGGTGTATTCTTCATCTCAGCCGGCGTATCGGGGCGACGCAGGTGGCTTACCGCCAGTAGCTCTTCGCCAAGCCGGGTGATGTACTGCTCCAACTCAGGGTCATCGTAGAGCCCGTACTGGGCAATAATAGATTGATCTGCTTCCTGCCCTATCTGTACTTCCTGCTGCCAGCTATATCCATATGCGCGCTTCTTGCCTGTAACGAGGCTTCGATCCACAACACATCCACTGCCCAAAATGGCTACGACAAGAAAAAGGGTCAGATTCCGCAAGCTAATGACTGCCTTCATTTTAGTATTCAATTATAAGTTGTGTAATGCTGTAGGTTAGAAATAAACTAGCGTTTTTCCAAGGTATTTGGTTACGCTCCTCCCAGAAAACGCCCAAACACCAATATATGTGCAAAACATGTAAAAGATTATCTATGCTCGATCACAGTCATCTGCACACATCCAATACGAGAAACACGCCGTTTCCCGTTAGGGTGCGCTTAAAGGCAAACCTGTGGTCGAGAACAACTGGAAACAAGATGCCCGCACTTGCCACACTATCACGCTACAAATATCCAGCAATGCAAATATCCGCAATGCAAATACCCGGCAATAGACAACAAAAGCGCAGTGATAGCGCAACAACAGGGAAGGGTCGGTAAGCGGCTAAACCTGATTTGCCCGAGGGATACACCGGACAGCAAGGCGGCGCGCTGATAGGTACTTGGGATAAAGCTACGTGGGATAAGTCATACGATGCGGTAGGGCGGGCGGGTTCCTGTTCAGAAAAGATCGACGTCCTGCACAGCTATCCACACTGCCGGCTCATTGGTATCAATTCACTGCGCAACCGGGGAGACTACACCATTTGCAACTTCGAGTGCCAGGTTTTGCTCACGCGAGAACGAGAGCGTTTCATCAAACGGCGCGCGCTGTGCAGCCGTGATCAGGCTTTGCCCGACAACATCAGATTGTAGCAGTTCCAGAAAGACACGCGTGCGGTGACTATCCAGGTTTCCGAACAAGTCATCAAGTAGCAGAATAGGGGACTCGTCGACCTGAGATTTGAGGTAGAAGAACTGTGCAAGTTTGAGTGCCATCCCAAAGGTCCGGTGCTGCCCCTGGGAAGCATAGCGGCGAACCTCAAGGTCGTTCAAGGTGAACACCAGTTCATCTCTGTGTGGGCCTACGAGTGTACGCCCAAGTTCGAGGGCCCTTCTTGTAGATTTCTGGAGCCGGCTCGTAAATGCAAGCTGAATGGCTTCCTCGTCAGCTTCCTCATCAAAGTCAGCAATCGTTCGATAAGCCATATGGGGGCGCTCGCTGGCGGTATCAATCCGCGCATACGCTTCATCCAGAAAAACAGAAAACGCCTTCACAAACTTGAGCCGACTGAGTATGACCCGGCTGCCTAAACGGATCAACTCTGCATCCCACGAGCTAAGCACTTCGCTCGACAAAGCCCGGGTACGACGGTACTGCATGAGCAGTACATTCCGCTGCTTGAGTACGCGGCGGTATTTCATCAAGTCATCGAGGTAAACAGGGCGCGCCTGGCTCAGGATGTTGTTGATAAATCGCCGGCGCACTTCGGGGCCTTCTGCCGTGAGGGCCTGGTCAGCGGGAGAAAAGATTACAACAGGAATTTGTCCGACGATGCCTGCAAGTCTTTCCAGCGGAGACTTGTTCACAAACATGCGCTTGCCTTCTTTTGGCATATAAACGAGCCGTACCCCAAACGCACGCCGGTGCGTGCCGGCAAAGCGTCCTTCCACTTCAAAAAACGGGGCGCCTTTCTGGAGGACGTAACTGTCTGAAGACGTAAGAAAACTCTTGGAAAGTGCCAGATAGTGAATGGCTTCCAGCAGGTTTGTTTTGCCGGCGCCATTGGGGCCATAAATCAAGTTAACCTTTTCACCAAACGCAACCTCGGATGCATTATGCGCACGGAAAGAAGTAAGTCGGAGCGTGTTGATGAGCATGTTGTATACGAGGATCCAGGAAGGAGGTACTGGAGAACGCCGGCGCAATTGCGCGCAGGAAACGCTAATCGGGATTTAGTGACAAGCGTTCAGGCGCACAAGATCCGGCAGGAACTTCATATTCTTTGTCTGCTTTGAGCATTGCCACACACACTGAAAACGCAAACTGGAAACGTGCAGTGGATCAGAGCAGTACCTGTTGCCTCCGAAGTTAAGCGCTGCCCGGCAAAAAAACGTTATAAACTTTTTGTACTCAGGCGAACGCTTCCTCTTTGAACTTCACCCTTAACTTCACCCTGAACGTCGCCTTTAAAACCACCCCGGAAACTCGACCCCAAAAACCAGATCAGTTCATGCAAGAATCACCCCTGTTCAACCAGCTCAAGCAACTCGCAACCGAACAACGCAATCCTGCCTCCATGCATTTCGATACAGCGAGCACACGTGAGATTCTCGAGGTGATCAACACGGAGGACCACAAGGTCCCTATCGCTGTGCGGCAGGAGCTACCCTATATCGAGCAAGCGGTGGACATTGTTGTAAATGCCTTTGAGCAAGGGGGACGTCTGTTCTACGCCGGCGCCGGCACCAGCGGCCGGCTGGGTGTACTGGACGCCTCTGAGTGCCCACCTACCTATGGCACCCCCCCTGAAATGGTCCAGGGTTTGATTGCCGGCGGGCCCCAAGCCGTATTTCGCTCTCAGGAGGGCGCTGAGGACCTCGAAGAGAACGGAGAGGCCCACATCAAGGAATCGGGCGTAATGGCGGGAGACGTCGTCTGCGGGATCGCAGCGAGCCGTAGAACCCCCTATGTCGTCGGAGCAGTCAAGTATGCACGCAGCATCGGCTGCAAAACCCTCTTCATCACCTGCAACCCGCGGGCTACGTTTGATCTCGATGTAGACGTTGCCATGTGCGCCGTGGTTGGCCCAGAGGTCATCATGGGATCCACGCGGATGAAAAGTGGAACCGCGCAAAAGCTGATCCTCAACATGATCACTACAACTGCCATGGTAAAGATGGGTAAGGTGTACGAGAACATGATGGTGGATCTGCAAATGACAAACGCCAAACTGGTTGAACGTTCTCGCCGCACAGTGATGATGGTCACCGGCATCAGCTACGAAGAAGCAGCCCGCGTCCTTGCTGCCGTTGAGGGCCACGTCAAACGCGCCCTTGTTGTAATCCTCGCCGACGTTTCTCCCGAAGAAGCCCGCAACCGCCTCGCCCGCGCCAACGGGTTCGTTCGCCAGGCCATTGATGGATAGGGAAGGGGAAATTTGTAATTGGATGGGGAAGCAATGAACTGGACCAAAGCACACCAGCCGCCCTGCTTTTTTTGTACTAACGCCAGTATTGCACCACAGCCTTAGCGCCACAGCCTTAGCGCCGCTTTAACTCTACAGCACTAACGCCACAGCTAACACCACAGCCGTCATGCCCAACTCGATTGGGCATCCACAGGGATGACAGCAGTTAAGCACCGAAAGTAGTTGTGCACTGAAAGTGTAATCCCCTGGGTCGCAATCTTCAGTGTTCCACGTGGAACACTCGCCAGTCAGCAACTAACATTTCCCAATTGGCTGCTATGCGTCAAGAGATCTTTGGCTGGCTAAGGAGGACAGCCGCCAGACATTTTAGCGAGGGCCTGTTTACCCAGCCTTTCTCTGGATACCGGATCAAGTGCGGCATGACAGCGCGGAGAGCATGGCATGATGGAGAGCAGAGCATGACATGCCCCAGGACTCCTCACCCTGCTTTCGCCACGCCAGTGTTCCACGTGGAACACCAAGCCGATCACCTTCGCTGAACCTTATCTATTGCTGTGTCGTTTGACGCCCAAATCTGTCGCCGTAACGCTTTACAAAAAAAGGGTTACGGCCTTTCGCTGTTATACCTGTTTTAGCGGTACTGCACGGCAGATCCATCCTGCGGGCCGGCTGGAAATTAGCTTTCGGTATGGTTAGCAGCGCGTACAACAGACGAATAAGGGCCTGTCAATGCACACGATGTGACACTGACAAGCCGGATTCATTCGCAAGCCGTTTAACACCACAACGTATTTACTGGCCGTGTCGCTCAAATCTATTCAACAGCAGATCTACACACTGGACCTTTTCCCGAGGCTTTCTGCCTGGCTTGAAGGCCTGGCACCCAACGCGCCAGAGGCACTGCAGGTTAAGGGACTGGCCGGCTCCCTGTCGGCCTTTGTGCTTGCCTGGGTGCACAGAGAACAGCAGAAGCCACTCATATGTATGCTCCCCAATGCGGACGCAGCAGCCTACCTCGTGAGCGACCTTGAGCAGGTAGGAGGGGAGGAACTACCGTTGCTGCACCTTCAGCCATCCGGGCTAAAACCATACGACCCTGAGCAAATGGCTGACGCGCAGGCCGTCATTGCCCGGGCGGATGTCCTGCAACAATTGTCTGCCGGCTTCACCGGTATCTTTGTCACAAGCCTGGAGGCAGCCTACGAAAAGGTACCTGACGCCAGCAACGTTAAACAAGAAACACAAACCATCTCGATAGGCGAAACCAATACGCCCAATGCGCTCTTCGAACAACTGGTAAAGCAGCTTTTTAATCCGGTAGAGTTTGTTGCTGCTCCGGGCGAGATTGCCCTTCGAGGGGGCATCCTGGATGTTTTCCCTTTTGCCGGCACGTACCCCATTCGTATTGAGTTTTTTGGCGATGAGATCGACTCCATTCGCGAGTTTGATGTACACTCGCAGCGCTCTATTAGCCGGCTCAAAACAGCGCGACTAATTCCCAATCTCGACAATACTCTTGCGCAACGCAAAGAAGCCAGCGCCTTCAAGTCCATCTTTTCCTACTTCCCGGAAGACGTGCTGCTTGCGCTGTTTAACAGCGCCGGCCTTGAAGAGCAGGCAACAGCTTTGTTCGAGAAAGCGCAAGAAACGTACAATGCCCTCGCAGAAGCAACCCAGCAAGAAGATGTAAAGCGCGCTACACATGCACTCCCGCCGGAAGCCAGGTTTGTGCACCCTGATGCATTCACCCACACCTTCCTCTTACACCCGCGATTACTACTGGGTACTTTCTCAGGCAATACTGCAGACGAGGTAATTACAGCAGAGACCAGGCCACAACCGTCCTTTAATGGCAACCTGCGTCACCTGCGCAACAACATCCAGGAAAACCATTTGCGCCAAGTACGCACGTACATCCTCTGCGACAACAGGGGACAGGAAGCGCGGATGCTTGAAATCCTTGAAGATGAAATTGAACGCGGCCAGGTAGAACTGAAAGTGGAATCTCTGCACGAGGGATTTATGCTGCCCGATACGGGCCTGGCAGTCTATACCGACCACCAGATCTTTAATCGCTTTCATCGCCCAACAACGCGCAAACAACGAAAAAAGCACGGCGGTATCAGCCTGCGAGAATTGCGCAATTTATCGCCAGGCGACTTTGTTGTTCATATCGATTATGGCATTGGCAAGTTTGCGGGACTACAACAAATCACAGTCCGCAACAAACAACAAGAAGCTGTGCGGATGCTATTTCGGGACAATGACGTTTTGTATGTCAATGTCAATGCGCTCTACAAACTGCACAAATTCACGGGCAAAGAAGGGCACCAGCCACGGCTGACCAAGCTGGGTTCAGGGCAATGGGAACGCACCAAATCCCGGACGAAAAAACGGGTTAAAGATATTGCCCGAGACCTGATCAAGCTATACGCCAAACGCAAAGCCTCCAGCGGGTTTGCATTCAAGGAAGACACCCTGTGGCAACGCGAACTCGAAGCTTCTTTCAAATACGAAGATACGCCAGATCAGCGGAGCGCTGCTGAGGCAGTGAAGCGAGACATGGAGCAGGGCGTTCCCATGGATCGCCTCGTTTGTGGCGACGTAGGCTTTGGAAAAACAGAAATTGCTGTACGCGCAGCGTTCAAAGCTGTACAAGATGGGAAGCAGGTTGCCATTCTTGTCCCTACAACCATCCTTGCTTCGCAGCATACCAAAACGTTTGCGAATCGACTTGGCCAATTTCCGGTACGCGTAGCAGAGCTTTCCCGATTTCGTACAAGCGCAGAGCAAAAAGAAACGCTCAAACAACTCAAAGCCGGCACAGTCGACATCATCGTTGGCACCCATCGCCTGCTTTCAAAAGACATCGCATTCAAGAACCTGGGCCTGCTCATCATTGATGAGGAGCAGCGATTTGGCGTATCTGCAAAAGAGAAACTCCGGGCGCTCCGAGCCGAGGTGGACACCCTCTGCCTTACAGCTACGCCTATTCCCCGTACGCTTCAATTCTCCCTGATGGGCGCGCGCGACTTGTCGATTATGACAACCCCGCCGCCAAACCGCCAACCCATCGTTACCGAGATCCACACCTTTGACAAAGACCTCATCCGGGACGCTATACTGCACGAGACCAACCGCGGTGGGCAGGTTTTCTTTGTGCACAATCGCGTGCAAAACATCGAGGAAATCTCAGACATGATCCGGATGTTAATCCCCAACATCCGGATTCAGGTTGGACATGGACAAATGAAGCCGGCCGAGCTTGAACGGGTCATGACCGGATTTATCCAGCATAAGTTTGACGTACTGGTAAGTACAAACATCGTGGAATCAGGCGTTGATATTTCAAATGCCAACACGATGATCATCAACCGGGCAAATCACTTTGGACTGGCAGACTTACACCAGTTGCGCGGCAGGGTGGGGCGGTCTGATCAAAAAGCTTTCTGCTACCTCCTCGTCCCCTCAATACACAGCCTGACCCGGGAAGCCAAACAGCGGCTCCAGGCCGTAGAAGAATTCAGTGACCTCGGCAGTGGGTTCAATATCGCGATGCGCGACCTCGACATCCGTGGCGCCGGCAACCTGCTCGGTGCAGAGCAAAGCGGCTTCATTGCAGATGTAGGATATGAGACCTACCACAGAATCCTCGACGAAGCAGTCCAGGAGCTGCGCTCTGAAGAATTCAAATCCCTCTTCAAAGACGCACCACCTCCGCCGGCTGCTGATACCGTTATTGATGTAGAGGAAGATGCCTATATCCCGGATGCCTACCTGTCCAACAGCGTAGAACGCCTGAACCTCTATCGCCGCCTCAGCGAGGCATCAGACAACACCACCCTCGATGAGATGCAGAAAGAAATGGAAGACCGTTTCGGGCCGCTGCCCAAGGAGGTGGAGCATCTCCTGATGGCTACCGGGATGCGCAACACTGCACAGCGGTTGCGGCTCTCCAGACTCGTCTACAAAAACCAGCGGCTCTTCCTCGTTTTCCCTAACCAGAAAGACGACGCCTACTTCTATGAATTGCTCTTTCAACCCCTGCTCAAAATCCTGAATGATGCGTCTCGGCGGTATGTACTCAAGGAGAATAAAGCAGGCAAACTACGGGCGATTGTTCAGGATGTGCCCACCCTCAAAGAAGCATATGCCATTATCAAATCCCTAGCACCCTTAACAGAAAAGAAGACAGAGGAATCACAAGCATAAGACACTGTTTATTAAGCACTTAAGGCCAATTATACAGCAGCAAATGCATTCTGTAGCGGCAGGCGTACCCAGAAGCAGGCGCCATTGCCAAATTCGCTTTCCACACCAACTGCGCCTTCAACTTCTTCAATAAGTTGTTTAACAATAAAGAGCCCGAGTCCGCTTGAATGTTCGCCGGCGGTGGGCCGGGCACTCAAGCGTTGCAACTTACCAAACACGTGGTGTTTGTCTTCTTCTGTCAGCCCTGGCCCTTCATCTTTGACACGCATGCACACCTCGTCTCCATCAGGTGTTAGAGTAATCCAGATATTGCGGTTGGACGGACTGTATTTGACGGCATTGGAAATGAGGTTGTCCGCCACACGCAGCATAGCATCTTCATCAGCCTCGACAAGCAGTACGTTTTGGTTTTCGAAATGGATCGCAATTTCTTTGCTCTCAGCGGCCGGCTTGTTGCGACGGATCGAGTCTTTTACCAGATCAACCAAATTAATCGTTTCGCGACCGTGATTAACCAATTCTTCCCTGTTGTGCCGATCAAGCAGGTCCGTCACAATCCGTAACATTCGTTCAGCTTCGGTTTTCATCAATCGCACATTCTCGATTCCATCATCTACCGTCGGATCTGACGTCAACAGGTTCAGGTCTTCTATAAGAATATCAGCAAGACCGATAATGCCGCCCAGTGGATTTTTTAAATCGTGCGACGTGATGCCGAGAATCTCTTTGTTCTCTTCGAGTGCCTGCATCAGATCAGCGGTGCGTTCTTCAAGGTTACGGGTCCGTTGATCAACAAGGTGCTCCAGCTTTTTCTCGTGTGCTTTAATTTTCGCCACACGCCATCTGTAAATGCCGATAAAGCCAAGAACAATAGTTATAAACAGGCAGATATAGAACCAGATGGTCTGGTAAAAGAAAGGGCGTAGATAAAAGCCGTACGTGATGGCAGCTTTGCTTTCAAGGCCATCATTGTTAAACGCTTTGACATAAAACGTATAAGGCCCGGGCTCGAGGTTGGTATAGTATGCAGCGCGCCGGGAGCCGGCATCCACCCAATCCTCATCTACTCCTTCCAATTTATACTGGTAATGAACATTTTCAGGGGAGATATAGCTGAGCCCGACATAATGAAATTCCACTTTGTTCTTCCCGGGAGATAGCTCGAGGTTACCAGCAAGGGAAGCCTCCTCGCCATCAATCAACACCTGCTCCATAATCATCCTGGGCGGGAAAGGATTCTGCAAGATGTGATCTGGATCAATCATCGCAACCCCTTTGCTCGAGGGAAACCAGAGCTGGCCGTCCTGGCTTTTCCAGCCGGCGGGTTGAACACCACCATTGAATTCTCGCGTCTTCAATCCATCAGAGGTGTCGTAAGCGTGAGAGGTTATGCGATCAGCCTTGCCTTCCGCAAAAGCTTTAAGCTCCGCTTTATTTACCCGAAACAGCCCCAGGTTGCAGCTCATCCACAAATTGCCATTGTCATCTTCCAGGATCTCCTGGATGTTGTCATTAAATAGGCCTTCTTTTGTTGAATACACCGTCACCGACTCACCATCCACGCGATTCAGTCCACCGCCATAGGTACCAATCCACATTACGCCGTCTTCATCCTCATGCAGCGAAAGCACCTCGTTATGTGATAAGCCATCTTTGGTTTTGAGCGGCTCGATGCGGCCATCAACAACGCGGTTAATGCCATTGTCATACGTGGCGATCCACATATCACCGTTTGCACGCTCGAGCATAACGGTGACGTAATCACTGGATAACCCCTCAGCTTTTGTGTAAGGGACGAAGGTGTTACCATCATAAACCGCTGCGCCTCTGCCTGTTGCAATCCAGAGGTCCCCATTCTTCGCCGTATAGAGGCCAAAGATGGCATTATTTGGTAGGCCATCTTCTGTCGTGTAGGTTTTCAGGACACCGTTCTTCAACTGGGATAAACCGCCACCAAAGGTGCCAAACCATAAACTACCATCAGGCGTGCTTTCTACTGAGATAACGTAGTCTGCGCCCAAACCGTCTGCTGCAGTGAGCGAGGTGATATTGCCGTCTTTTAACCGACTGACCCCTTTCTCCGTACTGAACCACATGCTGCCATCATCTGCTTCATGGATGGCAAGGATAAAGTCATCCGCAACACCTTCGTGAGACGTGTAAGTCGTGAACTTACCTTCGCGGAGCATATTCACACCACCGCCATCAGTACCCAGCCACATGTTGCCTTCTTCGTCCTGGAAAAGCGATTTGACGGTGTGGTAGCTCAACCCATGCTGGGTAGCAAAAATGTCAATTTGCATGTGGTCATGAAAGGACGCATGCATTGCCAGCACGAGTTCTGGCTTTGTGGTGATGGCTTGTGCATCGATTTGCGACTCCATCGCAGGCAAATCCAGCACAAGTCTGTCAACACCTTCCTGATTGGTGCCTATCCAGAGGCTACCAATTTTATCTTCAAAAAGGGAAGTGATGTTGTCAGCTGAAAGGCCATGCTCAACGGTTATGGTGAAGAAACTGCCCGCATGATAATGCACCAGCCCGCCTTTGGTACCTATCCATATTCCGCCATGCCGGCTGCTGGAAAGGGCCGTAATGTTATTATCAGGGAGCCCTTCTTCGACAGTGAAGGTTTGCGTTTCGCCATGGGCATAGCGAATCAGGCCGGCGTCGTGGGTGCCAATCCAGAGGACACCATCAGGGGTTTCGTAAAGCGCAGTAATGTGGCCGGTTTCGACACCCGGTACGCTGGAGATTTTCCCACGGGCCAGTTTTTTCAATCCGGAGCCAGAAGTCCCGATCCAGAGATGATCTTCATTTTGGCCCTCGGCGATTGCAGAAATGCGGGCATCGCGCAAGCTGTCTTGCCGCACCGGCACTGCAAAGCGTCCGCCTTTGTACCGCATCAAGCCGGCGTCGCGGGTACCAATCCACAATGTACCTTGTCGGTCGACGTGCAATATGCGGATGTCATTGGATTCAAACTCAGCAACCGATCGCTTGTCATAGACATGCATCTCCTCTCCATCAAAGCGAACCAATCCTTCCTGGGTGCCAAACCACAGATATCCGTCATCTGTTTGCGCAATCGCATTCACCGATCCCTGGGGCAATCCTTCTTCCGTTCCCCAAACATTATGGACAAACTGCGTCAGGGTTTTTTCTGGACTAAGGTACTGGGCCCGTGCAAATTGCACAAAAGGGGACAAAATCCCGCATGCCGTAAGCAGGATGAGGAAAAAGGATAGCACAAGCGTTTTTTGCCGGTACATGCCAGTAAGGGAAGTTCGAGATTGGACGGGGATGCCAGCGGTAAATAAATTATCGACCCCAATCGTTAGAGCCTTAATCAATACGTATGGAATAAAAACAATGGGTCGGGGCATCACTTTTTTTCTCGCGGCATTACAATTCGAAAACCAGTGCCAGATACTGGTAACATGCAAATCTGCGTTTTTGGTATTGTTTTCTATCATTCAATTCCGGCACCTTCTTTGATAGCAATCACAATACCATCATTTTACCACCCCCTAAAAGAAGGACTCGATCAACCGCACCCGCCGAAGATGTACCATTGCATTAATTCGGTGAAACATGAGTCGAATCCCCCCCAAAAAAACCAGTTGGTACAGCCTGGCTGTCCTCGCTTTCCTGTTCCTGAGCCCAGCAATCCTGCAAGGATGTGATGGCTTGCTCAACAGCGACGAAACAGACATTATCGACCTGGCAACTACCCCCGATGAAAAATTCCGGCATAAGAGCTTGCTGGATAAGGCAGTAAAACAAGGACAAGCGAACAAATCAGGGAGTAACAGCCTCGGATTGATTATCGCTATAGAACCCCAGCGTGTGCTGGATCGCTACAGAATCCTCGACCGCTATCGTATTCTGGATCGCTACAGAATCCTCGACCGCTACGAATACAGCGAAGCCTTTGAAGGTTTTGCTATTTCAGTAGATGATCTTGAAGGACTCTCTGAATACAACGCATTCCTCGACATGCTTGAGTCCGATCCGGATATCCTCTGGATCGAACCTGACTTCAACATTGAAACACCATTACCCGCCGCCGGCACAAGTTCTTCCGGCCAAATGATTCCCTGGAGCGTCGCTACCGTTGGTGGTAAAGACAGTTGGGCGCGCTCCGGAGACGGCAAAGGCGCTGTTGATGTTGATGTTTATGTATTGGACACGGGCGTGACCAATGATGAATTAAACATCTCAACTTCAATTGATTTCCGGGACAGCACCTTGAGCGGTGATCCGATTGATTATGATGGACACGGTACGCACGTGGCCGGCATTATCGGCGCTATCGACGATTACGATGGCCTTGTTGGTGTTGCGCCGGGTGTTCGGGTACACAATTACAAAGTGCTGAACGATGACGGCAGAACCGATGTCTCTGTGGTTATTGCGGCTGTTGAATACCTCATCCAGGAGAAAGAAGCCAATCCGTCACGGCCCATGGTTGTCAACATGAGCCTTGGTGAAGACATTGGAACGGAAACCTACACGGCTTTGGATCAAGCAGTACAAACGGCATCAGATGCCGGCATTGTGATGATTGTCGCTGCAGGAAACCAGGCCATCAACGCATCCAAAGTAACACCGGCTCATGCCCGTGATGCCATTACTGTAGGGTCGTATGATGTCAACGGTGTTTTTTCGACCTTCTCCAACTTTGGTCCGGCCATCGATATTCTTGCACCGGGTGAAGCAGTGATTTCGCTGGAAGCAAGTCAGTCTGGCAATGGCCGACCCATGTCGATGACCGGTACCTCGATGGCAGCGCCACACGTAGCCGGCGCCGCAGCCCTTTACCTTGCCCATAATCCGTACGCAACACCAGGACAGGTTTTGGAAGCCCTGCTTGAAGATGCAAAAGACTACGTGGTCGGTACGCCGAACTCCACAACCAACAAATCGGTTTGGGTAGGCAATGCATCTACAGAAATGTTCTCGGTTGCAATTAACAACGCCGCAGACGATGCTGAGCAGGGGACCACAAATGGCGTGTTCTATAACCAGAGCCCGGATCTGGAGTTGGCAGACGACCCGCAAAACACCAGTGCCGGGCAAATGGTAGGATTGCGGTACAACGGGATCAACATCCCGCAAGGCGCAACCATTACCAATGCCTACATCCAGTTCACGGCTGACCGCGAATCGGAAAGTAACACGTCACTGGTTATCAAGGGTGAAGCTTCAGCAAATGCCGGGTACTTTGCCTATACAGACTACTCGCTAACAAACCGTCCGCTCACCAATGCGTCTGCAACCTGGACGCCAGGCGAATGGGATGATGAAGGCGACAGTGGGATTGCCCAGCGTACAAGTGACATCGCAGAAGTTGTGCAGGAAATTGTCAGCCAGCAGGGTTGGCAGGCCGGCAATAGCCTCGCCATTATGCTTACGGGTTCAGGTAGCCATGCAGCCGTATCGTATGATGCCAACCCTTCTGCAGCGCCAGTCTTGCACATTGAGTGGTTGAACACAGGCTTCACGCCGGCACCTTCAACAGGTGGAAGTGGTGGCAATAGTGCTACCGCTGCGATCAGCAGTCCGTCTGACGATGCAGAAGAAAGCCCTTCACGCGGCAGCATGTATCTGGGTTATGACGAGATTTATCTCGGAAATGGTAGCAGTGCATGGCACACCGGCCTCCGGTTCACCGATCTGAATATTCCGCAGGGTGCAACCATCACGGGTGCTTATATCCAGATGACGACGTATGCAGTCTCAAGCACGCACACCAACCTGACGATCTCAGGTATGGATGCGGATAATGCTGCGACCTTCTCGAATTCAAAACGGAATATTACTTCGAGAGCCGTCACGAATGCTTCGGCAAACTGGGTCCCAGCTGCCTGGAATACAGAAGGTGAAGCCGGGCCGGCGCAGCAAACACCTGACCTGTCTGCAATTGTCCAGGAGATTGTTAATCGGCCAGGCTGGAACAGCAACAACGCGCTTGCTTTCAGGCTCTCAGGCACCGGATGGCGAAACTTTGCAGCCTACGAAAACGGGGCACAATCAGCTGCCGTACTGCACGTAACCTGGCAATAAACAACACACCTTTTAACCCGATATAGACCAAGACAACCGAGTAAGCAATAAAGGTTGCCTGTTGCAAACACCGTAGGATCGAGGCGGTAGTTTGCAGCGGGCAACCTTCTTGTTTATCCAAGCTGTCTATACGAGAGCACCAAGGGCATAACTCGGCGCGGCTACAGATTCAGCTACAGGAATTTTAAACCAGAATGCAGCGCCTTCTCCCAATACACTTTCCACACCCACCTGGCCACCATGCTGCTCGATGAATTGCTTTACAATGTAGAGGCCATATCCGGAAGAGTGCTCGCCGGCGGTTGGTTGGGCCGATAACCGTTGCTGCTTGCCAAACACAAGTTGCAAATCTTCGTCTGTTAATCCGGGACCTTCATCGCGTACGCTTACCCATACATCCTTCTCCTGCGTCAACATTTCAACCCAGATACGACCGTGCATTGCACTGTATTTAATTGCATTTGAAAGCAGATTGTCCAGCACACGCTGCATCGCAGTCACATCTACCCGAACGGCTACTTTTTCTTGCTGACCACTAAAGAAGATTTTCAGGCCTTTGTTTTTTGCATGTACACGATTCCATTTCAGCGTGGTAACGATGATGTCATTGAGAAACACTTCCTCTTTCTGAAGCGGCCCTTTTGCACCATGCCCGTGCCTGTCCAGCATCCCTTCAACATTAAGCAACATCTGCTTGGCAGCCTGGTGTACAAGGCCGACATTTTCCTGCACATCCGGCATACGTTCGTGGTTCGGCATATACGCGAGGTCTTCCTGGATTATTTCGGATATGCCCAGCACGCCGCCAAGCGGGTTTTTGAGATCGTGTACGGTAACCCCTAAAATTTCCCGATTTTGCTCCAGGGCAAAATTCAATTCTGCCGTGCGCATTTCAAGCGAACGGTTGGTATGCGACAACTGGCTATTCGCCCAGTTGAGGCGATCATTAGCGCGCTCCAACAAGTCGTTTGTGTCAAGCAGGGCACCATTGGTAGCCGCGAGCGCATTGATTACATCGCTGTGCGCCTGGTTGATTCGGTTAACTTCATCCGTACGAAGAGAAACGACGTGCTCCAGTTCGTCTGCGCGCTTGTGGAGGTGTCGCATCTGGTATAGATGTATGCCGTATGCACCACCAAAAATGAGCGCAATGACAAGCGATACAAAAAGAAGGGTGCCCCACACAGAGCGCGACCAGGCCGGCTGCTCGGGTGGGTTCATGGAACGTTCGACCATTGCTACCTCATGCACGGTGGCATCCTGCTGCACAAGGTGGTCAGTTGTCCGGTTATCAACCGGAAAAGAAAAGATCAGGGCGAAAATAAGGGATACCCAAAACATGCTTCTGCTATTCAAATGCTGAGTCCAGATTTGATTTGCAGTATCGGTTACATTCAAGCAACCTCAAGGCACCCAGTATAGCGCGGCACTAATCAACTACACAACGAAACAGTTGACTTCAGTACTATAACCCCGTAGCGCGCTATTCTTCTTTCAGAATCGCTGATAGGCGATAGCGCAAGACAATGGCTTGCTCGTCCCGGCCATATACCCGCCGTAAATTGCGCATTGCAACAGTCGCGTCCATATCATCAAAGAAAGCAACAGCATCAGCGTCCTGCATTTTGTATGCGGCAAGCCACGTTTCATGGGATAAGATGGCCTGTTCGAGTTGCTCGTACCGGGGTGTTTCACGTGAAAGTTGTGCAGCATCTTCTTCGGTCCAGCCAAAAGATACCATGCCTTCGCGCCCACGACGCAACCGCAACCTGTCGGGATCGGAGTTGAGGAGGTATTCAAATTGCAGTTGCCGGCGCCGCCATGTGTCGAGTACAAGTGCGGTATCACGGGCAACTATGGCCTGATAAGCCGGCGCTTCAGCAAGAATCAGATCAGCAATCGACTTTTGATGCGCCTCCTGAACGAGCAGCAATTCTGAAAAAGCCTTACGGGCATCATCATGGGTAGGACGCAATTCACCACACCCCATGCCTAAGCATGAAGCCATGCTGAACAGAAACACTAATCCCACGATGGAACGGTAGTACATATGTACAAAATGCTGATCCTGATGATACCGGGGCGCAGGTGGATAAGCGCCTTCTATCCTACGCTCAACTCAACAGCAAGATGCCTGCATCCAACCAGTAGCCAGAACAAATTCCCAGCGATGTACCAACTACTTCTGCCGGCTCGCTTCGTAAATGCCGATCCACTTTTCTGGTGGCATCTTTCTGATCAACTCTGCGATCAGATCATACGGAATTGTTTTTATATTTTTGAAGCGAATACAACTCTTGCCCATGTTGAGCTTGGTCTTGCTATGCTTCGGATATTCCCCCTCAAACCAGGCAAGCAACTCGCGATCTGCATAAATGCCCATGTGATACAGGGCAATGAAATTCTTCTGCGAAGCGATATTGACAAATGGGAGCGGATCGCTTGGTTTGCAATGATAGCCATCCGGATACATCGAATGGGGTACCACAAACGCTGGCATACCATACAGCATGGTTTCCGCAAAGCCTTCGGGGATATTTTCCTGAATAACTTCGAGCAACCTATTAAAGGCTGGCTTGCGTTCCTCGGGTATAGCTTCCAGGTATTCTGCTACAGATGATACTTCGTATTTCATAATAGGCTCTCAATTGGACTTCGAAGCGCTGCGCGTTCAAGCCCTTGTGTAAACTGTTTCAACGGCCTTCGCTTCCAACCCTTCCGGGGTGATATTGTAAGCAGTGATGACCAGCTTGTTTTCATTTTCGAGGGCATAGGTAGTGCGCCATCCCCAATCAGGAAATTCTGGCCCAACGCTGTACGTGCCCGCAACAGAGAATGCATTACTTTCGCTATCAGCGGCGGGGCCAACAGAAAACATGATAGCATAGTTCATATGAAAACTGTCGAACCATGACACTTCAAAATTTGATGTCGCTTTGTTGCATGTGATGGTCTCTTCGCCGGCCCTGGTTTTGCCCTGCATCTCACCGGTATAGGTGTGCCGTAAAAAAGGACCGTGCGGCAACATCTGCATTTCACCTTCCACAGCTGACTCATCAGCCAGTTTATTGGGCTCAAACCAGGTACGGCATGTCCCTTTCCAGTTTCCGACCATGGCTTTCAATAATGCAATTTGCGCTTCCATTGTTTTTCAGATTAAAAACGTTAAAGGAATTTAGACAGCAAAGAAATTCAGGCAACGTTAGCCGGCAGAACTTTTGCATTTCTCAGTACAGCTGCAGAAATCAGAGACACCAACAAGCCTACAGGGAAAATCTCGCTGAAGGTAATAAACAAACGGAATAACGGATTGCTGTAACGCGTTTTCAACTGGTCCATTTCTACAACAATTTGCTCCAGTTCTGCCCCGGTTACACCGGCAGCTTCTTTGGCCGAAATAACGCCAGCAATGTAGGTATCAATAAACGCATAATCTGTAATTGCCAGGTGCGCCTCCCAGGCCAATACGTAAATCAGGCTTGCAACAAGAGAAATGCCCAATCCCATCAGCAGGGCCGTCCCAAACTTGATCACACCCCCCAATTCCTGATCGCGGTACCGCTTGATGGCCACAAAAATGACACTCAGCGCAACCAGCATGACCAGATAACCCAACCATTCAAGCGCTGCCATCGAAGTGTCTGCGTTTGAAGTCACCAAACTCAGGATGATACTGCTGATAATAATTGATCCTGAAATGACACCATAGAGAACAATATGCTTTTTCATTTTACGCCTCGGTTTAGAAAATAACTGGCGATGAAACTAGCCGGCAGTGGTACGAATAGCATCACCCATGCGGGTGATTTTGCCCCATTCACCCATTTTAATGAGTTCAGGGAATCATCTGCAGCTCTTTCGCTTTGTTGATTGCCTGCTGCCGGCGAGACACTTCCAGTTTCTGGTATAAGTGGGCCAGGTGGGTTTTGATGGTGTTGGGGGAGACAAACAGGCGGTCTGCTATTTCTTTATTTGACAAGCCTTCTGCCAATAACAATAGCACGTCATATTCTCTATCGCTGATACCCAAATATTCGAGGGCGCGCTGATTTCTTTCGAACGTGTCGGCTGCCTTGCGGTTACCGGTAAGCTTTAAGCCAACCCATATGCCGAGACAGGTAAAGGTGAGCGCAATGATCAGGGCATAAATTTCAGGCGAGAAAATGCGGACCGTGTATTTATAGTTTAGCCAATGCAGCGAGAATGCAGCCAGCCCGATCACGGCACTATAAACCAAAATTGACCGCTTCATTTTATTTCTAAACGCTGAAAGGTAGCACGCAAAATACTTGACAAAGCCTGTAAAGAGGGGGGATGCGCAAGATAAGAAATTGCCACTAACCTGCTCAAGCGTTGTATTGTGCGACAATTTGCTCAGCCTTTGCCCTGAGCAGGTGTTTCAGCTGGTCTGGCTCCAGCACCTGCGCTGTTGGGCCATAACGCAGTAACCAGCCGGCGAGATAGTCCATGTTTTCGAATTCGAATCGAACCGTAACCGTGTCTTCAGCCTCCTCTTCAGCCTCAATAACAGCCGGTACGCTGCTACGCGCCCATCGGTACATGTACTTGTCGAACTGAATGGCTACTGGAATATTTTTGGGACTCTCACCGCGTTCTGCGAGATGCGCAGCCAGATCAAAACCTTCCGGACGCTCAAACTTCTCGAGCAACACGCGTAAAGACTGAATATTTTCGAGTCTAAAGCTCCGTATGTCGCTGCGCAACTGATCAAACGCAATCAGATTCCAGTGATCTGTATAATAAACCAGGCCAAGCGGATTCACCGTGCGCCGGGTAAGTTCGTTTCTGCTCACCACATGGTATTCCATCAGCACACTATACTGACGCGCGACAGCCTGGCTCAATTCATACCACCGTCCTTCTTCCGCATCCGTAATGTTGGGCTCATGGCGGTGCAGCCAATACGGATCCATGACGGTGTTTTCCTGCAGGCGTTCTACATAGTCCTGGATTTCCCGCGGTAACACCTGGTGTATTTTCATACCTACCAGATCTGCGTCTTTTGCAAGGGAAGCATCGGACTGCAGCTTCATAAACTCGGTACCCAGCAACAGCGTAGCAGCTTCCCTTGCCGTTAACATCAGTGGGGGGAGTTGGTAGCCTTCCAAAATTTCATAGCCACCGCCATCTGCATAAGTCAGGGGGACGCCCGACTCACCGAGTGCGCGCAGGTCACGAAAGATGGTGCGCCGGCTCACACTAAAGTGTTCAGCTAGATCCCGGGACGTCATATTGGGGCGGGTTTGTAACAACAGAACCAGGGCGAAAAGACGTTCGGTTCGGTTCAGGATGCGGTCAGCGCGAGCCATAACAAGAACTGGTAACTGGAAATGTGGTGGATGCGATCACTCTAATGTATCACATATGTGCAAAATATACTTCTCTTTATAGAATGATGCACGTTCAATTGCGGCAATTGATGATTTTTCAACATTTAAAGACGGAAAACCCGCATGTAAAGATGCAATTTCAGCATCCAGGTCGCCACCTTTCAAGCAAATAAGCCCTTGCGACCAGTTATGTGCGGCGTTTTGGCTGTATGTGTTGAAACAGCGTGTATGCCATGACCACAGCGTCGACAGGGGGGCGGTAGCGCGTGAAACCGAGTAGTGCAGCGTACCATCCCATTTTTCTGCTCGACCATGCCAGGTGCTAAGATTGGGCAATCCTATCGTACGCGCCATCGCGCGAATGGCCTGTAATTTTTTCTCTACCGCATCAACGCCAATGAACTGGACGTCGGGAAATACAATGGCAAGGGGAATAAGCGGCAAGCCGCCGCCGGTACCCCAATCAACCACCGTGCACCCTGCAGGAAAACCGCGGCGTGCAATCAGCAAGCAGTGTGCGATGTGCCGTTCCTGGATGAAGGGGATGGTTGTGGGAGAAATGAGATTGAGCTTGGTAGTGTACCGCGCGAGAAGCGCAGCATATTGATCAAGTTGTTCTTGTTGCGCGGGGGATAATACCGGCGCCTTGTCGTTGATGGACTGCAAGGAATTTCTAAAATGGTACGTGTAGCGGGCAAACCAGCTTTAACAAACCCTGCCAGCAGACCCTGCAACGGCCTGCGTTTATCAGGTTGCCTTGGCCGGCTTCTTGTATTTCTTCAACATAACCATCAATACGGATATATCCGCTGGGCTCACGCCACTAATCCGAGACGCCTGGCCGAGGTTATCTGGCTGAATTTTCCCTAATTTCTCTCGGGCTTCCATGGTTATGTTTTGCACCTGATGGAAATCAAAGTCACGCGGGATGGTCCATGCTTCCAGTTCGATCATTTTGTCGACCAGTTCGCTTTCGCGTTGCAGGTAGCCGGCATACTTCAGGTCTATTTCAACCAGCGTTGCGATTTTCTCCAGTCCGGTATCATCAGCAGACACTTCCTGCTGCAACCCAGTGTGAGAAAGCAGGTCCGGCAAGGACACCTGGGGACGCACCGCAAGCTTGGCAATACGCTCTGGCTGCTTGATAGGGGAGGTCCCTATTTGCTCCAGGTAATCGTTAACCACGTCGGGCTTTACGTTTCTATCGCGAACCACTTTTTCCATCGCCTCCATCGCCGCTTTTTTAGCAAGCATGCGATCGTATCGTTCTTTGGTTGCCAGGCCTAGCGTATACCCCATTTCAGTGAGGCGCAGATCGGCATTGTCTTGCCGCAGTAGCAGCCTGTGCTCAGCGCGCGATGTAAACATGCGATAGGGCTCATCCGTCCCTTTTGCCACAAGGTCATCGATGAGCACCCCGATATAGGCTTCGGAACGCTTAAAGATTACCGGTGATTTGTCGCGCAGTTTCTGTACGGCATTAATGCCAGCAACCAATCCCTGGACTGCGGCTTCTTCATATCCGGTTGTGCCGTTTATCTGTCCGGCAAAGAATAAACCTTCGACAAGTTTGGTCTCGAGGCTGTATCGCACCTGGTAAGGCGGGAAGTAGTCGTATTCAATGGCATAGCCCGGGCGAAGCATGTGCACATTTTCAAGCCCCGGAATTTCGCGCAGGGCACGATACTGCACTTCCTCAGAAAGGCTCGTCGAAAATCCGTTTACGTACCACTCATACGTCTCCCAGCCTTCAGGCTCAAGAAAAACCTGGTGGCTTTCCTTCTGCGCAAAACGGTCAATTTTATCTTCGATTGACGGACAGTAACGCGGCCCACGGCCCTGGATACGCCCCTGAAACATGGGGCTATCCGCAAATCCTTCCCGCAAGATGTCATGCACAGCCGGCGTCGTTTCTGTCAGCCAGCAGCTCAATTGACTGTCCGGCAGCTTGTCAGTCATAAACGAAAACGGACTTGCCTCGGGGTCACCGGGTTGCTCTTTCAGCTTTGCAAAATCCACAGAGCGGCCATCGATACGGGGTGGGGTACCGGTTTTGAGTCGGCCGCTTTCAAAGCCGAGCTTTTGCAAACAGGCCGTCAATCCAACCGATGCACGCTCGCCGGCACGGCCGCCACCATACTGCTTTTTACCAATATGAATGGTGCCATTCATAAAGGTGCCGCTGGTAAGAATTACACAACGCGTTTTGAAGTACTGCTCAGATTGCGTGTGCACCCCAACAATTTGCCCATCTTCAACTTCAACCGCTGTTGCCATGTCCATCCGCATAAACAAATTCGGTATGGACTCCAGGTCGCGCCGGACAGCTTCCGCATACATCATGCGGTCATTCTGGGCACGCGGACTCCAAACAGCCGGTCCTTTTCGCTGGTTTAGCATACGAAACTGGATACCCGTAGCATCCGTAACGCGGCCCATGAGTCCGCCCAACGCGTCAATCTCGCGGACCAGTTGGCCTTTTCCGATCCCACCGATGGCCGGGTTGCACGACATCTGACCAATTGCCTGCAGGTTCATGGTAATCAGCAGGGTACGCGCACCCATCCGGGCTGCTGTGGCAGAAGCCTCAGCGCCAGCGTGCCCACCGCCAACAACAATGACATCGTATTCGAAATAATCAGCCATACTTCCTATAAACAAATAAGTGCTAGCCCGAAAACTATCAGCCTAGCACTTAAAGCGGAGTTTTGTTTCCTTAATCGGTAATAATAAGGGTCAAACCGTACCTAACGTCGTCAATGGACAGGTCTGCGTTATAGTGCGGGATATAATAAAGCGTGTCATTTTGCGAGTCGAGGTCTTCGATACCGAAGGTTCGCAAACCGACTACGCTTTGATCACGTTCCAAATCCATGAATACAGCCTGACGCTCAGGTGAACGGTTGGAGCTGCTTTCAATACCAATCTCAAACTGGCGTACGATAGACTTGCCTTTTTTAAGCGCTACTTCGTATTCCCCAAGGCTGCGACGAACACGCAAAGTCATAGGCGTAAATCCTTTGTCACGTCCTTCTACAAAAACCTGAACAGATTCGCCTTCATACAAAGAGGACAGTGTTTTTCCTGTGCCATCTGTCTGGGAAGTTGCGCACCCGGCCACAGCTACACTGGTCAATAGAATTAGCCCTGCATAGAAAATGTTCTTCATGTTATCTCGCCGACAATTTTTGATGGTGGTACGGAAGGGAAAACACTGTACCAATTGCAGGTATACACCGGCTGCATACGTGACAATTCTACAAGCGTAAACCACATGTAAATGTTACGCCCTCGTTATTTGTTATCAATTCCAGACGTATCTGTTCCTCTGCGACCGGCAGCGAAGCTTTACCAGATTAATATAATGCCGAAACTGTTACTGATAAAAAGCCTTTATTTTTCCACTACCTGCGCATGTCGGCAGACCCACAATTTCACGCAACGCTCGAAGCTGCTGCTGCTGCTTTCTCTGGCCATCTGGTGCAGCAGTTGGATTTGCTCGAAACAACTTGGCAGCACTTTCTCGAGAAAAGAGGGGAGGGAAGCATATCCCTGAACAGGTTAAACACCATTGCCCACAACCTGTACGGGCAAGGTACCTTTTTTGGCTACCCGGAAGTCACGCAGCTTGCCGGCAAACTCGTTGCCTCACTCAATATCTGTACACCAGAGCTAACGCCGCCAGCCCAGGAAATCCAGGCTTCCGTCGATCGCTACATCAACCAGTTAAAGCAGGCTGCGTTTGTTGACCAGGAGCAGCACAAGAACCTGTTCAGACAAGACACAATAACGGCAATAGAAAGCTATAAAGAATCGGTAGCGCCCAATGCATCGCCTCGGAAAATCCTGGTTATTGAAGATGCCGACCTGATGCGCCGGCACATAGTGTCGAGCTTTCAGCAAGCCGGCTTTTTGGTCTACGAAGCCGCTGGAGGTTTGCGTGGTATCGCGCTGGCCACCCAACATTTACCCGACCTGATTCTGCTGGACATCAAGATGCCCGAAGTGGACGGCTTTGCGGTCCAGCAAAAAATCCGAACCCATGACGACTTGTTCGATGTGCCGCTGATTTTTCTCACCTCACTGAGCCGCGTTACCATCGCACAAATCCAAACAGCCCTTGCGTACGGCGTAACCGATTACATCTCGAAACCATTCAACATGTCCCGACTCATCGAAAAAGTAAAATGCCACCTGACCTAAATTAAAACAGGTGATGAGACCCTTCGTTTTGAAACCTACCGGTATCCCTTCAACCCTTACCTTGCGCAGTTTAACCGACCTCAATTCGCCTTCACTCGGGCAACGCAGCAATCACTTTCCTTACCGCACAACCTTCCCTTTTTTGGATACCGGTCTACACACCGCAAAGACCTTCCACCCAAGCGCCACAACGCAACCAACCTCTTTATTGCCGCCCATGCGTTACGTGTTAGCGGGCATTAAGCGCTGTTTTAAAATGGAATGGGCCTGGCCAGTATCATCCTCGTTCCAAAACAGACACCCTCAAATACCTCCAAAAACGCCGTTTTACGGTAACCGTTACCAATTAAGCTACAGCAAAAGGGTCGCGAAAGGGGCTTTCAGGGCTGTTTGGATTTGAGCCGGCAGTTGTCTCAAATGCCGGCTTACGATAACGCGCATGTGATAGCGTACATCGAAACTGTGACGTTTCGGCCGGCGAAAACCAGGCACGTTGACCAAAGGCAACGGATCTTCAACTGTTTGGATTTATCCATTGCAAACCATAAGACCCACGACACCTGTCCGCGTCAATTTTTGTGACCAAAAATTGCCAGGTCATGGGGGCATGCAGCTGTTTGGATTTCAGTCTGTTTGGATTTGAAGGTAACTGGTTTTGTAACCGATCACACTAAACCTGGGTAGCAACAACACGGACCAATTCTTCGATAGACGTCTCGCCAAGCTTGACGTATTCGCGCGCAGAATCCTGAAGGGTCATCATGCCTTCTTCAACGGCAGTCTTGACAATGGCGGCTTCATTGATGTTCTCTTTGGAGTCTACAATGATGCTCCGAATGGCCGGCGAAAATGCCAGGGTCTCCGTGATCGCGCGCCGGCCTTTGTATCCTTTACCTTTGCACTTTTTACAATTTTTGTTGTTGCCAGTTTTGTAGAAGGTATTGTCCTGGATTTCGTCATCGGTGAAGCCGATGCTCTTGAGCAGTTTGTTTGTTTGGGTTTTGTCGGGCACCTTGCACTTCGAGCACAGCCGGCGGATCAATCGCTGTGCAACCACGAGGTTAATCGCGTAAGCAATCAGGAAGGGCTCAACGCCCATTTTATACAGACGGCTAACAGCGCTTGCGGCATCATTGGTATGCAGCGTGGAGAAACACAAGTGGCCCGTATTTGCAAGCTTGATCGCCAGGTCGGCTGTTGGCTTGTCACGCATCTCCCCCACCATCACAATATCCGGGTCGTGTCGGAGGATCGCGCGGATGGCACCATTCAAATCCAGCTTGTGACTCAGCTTGATCTGGCGTACCCCGTTGATGATGTACTCCACCGGATCCTCAACCGTAAGTACGTTTACCTTCGGTGTCACCACCTGGTGCAAACAGGCAAACAGGGTTGTCGTTTTACCTGACCCGGTCGGACCGGTCAGGATAACCATGCCGTTTGGCTGCCGGATTGCATTGTTGAATCGATCCAGCGCTTGCTCCAACAAACCAAGCTGCCGGAGGTCGGTAATTACGTTTCGATCATCAAGCACTCGAATAACGATGCTCTCAGATCTCACATCCTGCGAGGCGTTTGCAATGGGCAACACCGAGACACGAAATCGAATGAGCGTATCATCTATCACGCGCTGAATAAATCCATCCTGTGCCGACTCGCGCTCGAAACGGTCGACGTTGAGCGAGTTGTCTTTTACAACAGCGAGAAAGGCTTCTGCATCAAACCGCTTCTCCACATACCAGCAATCAAGCTGACCGTCAACGCGGAAATGGATTTCAATTTTGCGGTCTTTGTTAGGGAAGATGTGAATATCCGATACCCCTTTCCTAACAGCTTCCAGAATGGTCGCTTCAAAAAGGTTGATGAGCGACGAGCGTCCAATTTCTGCTTCGAGGGCGTCTTCATCGATGAGCCCGGTTGACTTGGCAGCTTCAAACGAGGTCCCCAGGTCTAGTGCAGCATCTTCTCCATTTTCAACACGGTCCAGGTACTCGTTTTTCTCAATTACCGGGAAGCCCTCCTGGATCAGCGTAACAATATCTGATTCAGGGACAAACCGCAGTTCGTAATTCTTGATGCCACAGCCGCGCAGGATGCGAGAGACTTTGTTGTTTGTCGGATCGTGTGTAGCAAAGAGCCATGTATTCCCCTGCCGGCCGATGGGTGCCATGTGATGGTCGCGAAACATCTTCCAGGCTGTCTCAGAGAATGCCTCTTTTTGCTGCTGCACAAACCCGTACGTTTCAGCAGAAATCTTCCCTTCATCGAACGCATAGACCTCAGCTGCACAGGCATAGATTTCGTCTTTGTTGAGATCAGGATCTTTTGCCAATACGCGCCACAAGGTATCCGCGGATGCAATCTCTCCCCCCTCTTTCCACTGCCTCCAGGCGTGCTCGATTTTCTCGATAGACACCAGTTGCTTGAAACTCATCATGATCACAACGCGATCACGCAATTCAAGCAAAGAAAATTCTTCGGCAGGTTGTTCTTCGGGAGCTGGTTTGGTTGCCTGCGTAACGGAACGGGCTAATTTCATAATCAGAAAGTCCTGGCACTCAGATGGTCGATTTCAACAGGCCGTTTACAGATGGATCGATGTGAATCGGCCTCTTAAAAGGATCGGCTGAGGTACCCGGATCTATAGCCCTGTACCATAGGAATTCGCCCTCCCCTACTTTCCAATACAGAAACGGGAAAAGATTTGATCTAACACGTCTTCGTTGGTGATTTCGCCCGTTATGTGTCCCAACTCATGCAGTGCAACGCGCAGGTCGAGGGCAAGCGTATCTCCCGTTGCATCCATTGCCATTGCCTGCTGCGCAGAACGCACGGCGCCGAGCGCGTTTTCAAGGTGTGCCTGGTGTCGCTGATTCATCACGACAGGCGATGCTTCTATATTTTTCAGATCAGTGCCGGCAATGGCGAGCATCTGGTCGATGAGGGGTTGTAGCAAGGATGCATCGTGCCGGCCCTTCTCAGACGAAAGCATCTGGTGCTCGGGGGTGGTTGCTGGTTTTGATTTGCTTTCAGGCCACGCATCGAGCTTGTTGCCGATCAGAATAATGGGCAGATGCTCCTGGGATGCACGCATCGAAGTCAGCCACGCTTCCTCTTCCGCATCGAGTCCGGTATTTATATCGTAGACGTAGAGCAGCAAGTCTGCTGATTCAATGGAGCGCTGCGCGCGGCGTACACCTTCTGCCTCAATCACATCCTGCGCATCGCGGAGGCCGGCGGTATCAACAAACCGAAACCGCAGGCCTTCTATTTCAACTTCCGCTTCAATTTCATCGCGGGTGGTACCCGGAATATTGCTCACGATGGCCCTATCGCGTCCGGCCAGCGCATTGAGCAAGGTAGACTTCCCGGCATTTGGCCGGCCGCCTATTACAACCCGCACACCATCGCGCACCAGAACGCCCAATTGATAGGAACCAACCAGTGCTTCCAACAACACACGAATCTGCTCCAGCAAGGCTGTCAGGCGGTCCCGATCGACGAAGTCTACGTCCTCTTCTGAAAAATCCAGTTCCAGTTCAATGAAAGCGCACAGAGAAAGCAGTTCTTCTCGCAAGCCGGCCAACTGTTCAGCATACCTTCCCTGGATGTGGTGCAGCGAAACGCGGTGGGCCATCGTTGAAGAAGCATGGATGAGATCAGCAACGGCTTCTGCCTGCGTCAAATCCATTTTTCCGTTTAGGAAAGCCCGTTGCGTGAATTCACCAGGATTGGCAAGGCGCGCACCGTGGTCTACCAGGGTCTTGAGGATAAACTGCGAGGCAAAGTCACCGCCATGGCAAGAGATTTCTACAACGTCTTCGCCAGTGACACTGCGGGGAGATTTGAACACGACCACGACAACCTGGTCAATATCAGTGCCAGCAGCATCCTGAATGTACCCAACGTGGGCGGTGTGGGAAGGGACCGTTTTGAGATCTTTGCCACGAAAACAGGCCCCGGCAATGGTACAGGCCTCGGGGCCCGACAGGCGAACAATGGCAAGGGCAGCCTCACCACGGGCCGTAGCAATTGCAGCGATGGTGTCGGACATACGCGTTTGGGTTTGTCCGCTGTTTATCGCTTCACGCGAGGCGACTTGCCTTTTTGCCGGCCATTGGAGCGCCCGTTTTTCGAGCGACCATTTGTTTTGGATTTTGTAGCAGCTTTGCCTTTTGCGTTTTTGCGTGGCCCACCCTGCTCTTCTTCAAGCTTCTTCTCAGCTTCGATCGACTTGTTGATAAACTTCTGCTGAATCGCTGTAATTACGTTATAGCAGAGATAGTACAGGTTCAGACCAGATGCCCATTTGTTGAAGATGAAGAAAATCATCGCCGGCATCAGGTACATAATCATTTTCGCCTGCGGATTGGTCGACGGCGATGCCTGGATGCGCATCTGGATGATCATCGAAATACCCATCAACATACAGAAACCAGCTACAAAGTCACCGTAAAGTGGTATTTCAAACGGCAAGCTCAGGATTTTGTCTGGTGCAGACAGGTCATTTGCCCAAAGGAAACCCTGCTGGCGGATTTCGATCGACTGCGGCAAGAACTGCCACAACGCGATAATGATGGGGTACTGGAACAGCATCGGCATACAGCCCCCGAGCGGATTCACACCGGAATCCCGGTAAAGCTTCATCGTCGCTTCCTGCTGCTTCTGAGGGTTATCCCCATACTTCTCCTTGAGCGCTTCGAGCTTCGGCTGCAGCTCACGCATTTGCGCCATGCTGCGGTAAGACTTCTTCGTAAGCGGGTATACGGCTCCTTTTATCAGGAAAGCCATGATAATGATGATGATACCGTAGCTTGGGATGTAATTATCCAGGAAGTTGAATACCGGGATAAAGACAAACTTGGCGATAGGCCGGGTCAGAAATTCGAAGAAGTCCCACCCGTAATCCACCATATCATACAGGCCAAGGTCGTAGGCAGATATGCGGCTGTATTCCATGGGGCCCAGGTAGAGGCGAAATTCGTCTACGTCGCCGGTAGCAGCCGGCATTTGCAGGCGGGCCTCGTAATCTTCCCGCATATCCGGATCTTCAAGCTCGCCAAAGCGCTCGCCAATGAGCTCGGCCCCGCGTGTATCGCCGGAAGGAATCACAATCGCGGCAAAATACTGGTTCTTTACGCCAATCCAGGAAACCGAGCCCCGGACGTCTTCTTCTTCGTAGTTCTCGCCGTCGAGGGTAATGCCAACAACATCTTTGCCGGCGCGGGCATAGCTGGCGGTTTTGATGGCTTCCGTTTCGTGGTCACCTTCAGAGAACGGCACCCCGCCATCCCAAAAGAGATCGTATCCTTCGCGGGTAGAGAATGAGAGGGCATCTTCCTGTTGAAGGGAAAGGCCAACTTCATAGCTGCCCGGGGTGAACGTATACGTCTGTATAATGCGCCCCTCCCCTACCTGTACAGCAAACTGCAGGGTTGCCGGGTCGTCACCTTCATCCAGGCGAATAACATCGCCGTTTAAGTCAGTTTCAAAAAAGAAAGACCGCGTATCAACATTGCGGCTCGATGGGGTTGTAAAGAACAGACCAAGTGAGCCTACTTTAGTGGTATCAACGATATTGATTGGCGTTTCCTGGTCAAACTGTTTGAAGTTTTTCAGTTCAAAAGAAACCAGGGTGGCGCCTTTTGTGGAGAATTGGGCTTCGTAGAGGTCAGTTTCTACGGTAATAATGCGTGCTTCACCAGTTTGCGCGGCGGCAGTTGTAGAATCAACGACAACGGGTGGCGCTGCTTGCAGCGTGGGCTCCTGGGCACGCTCTTCTTCGGCCTGGAGTGGGATTTGTTCAGTAACGAGGGTAGAATCAGCACCTGGGCCTTCACCGGGAGGCGGCAAAGGCGGGGTGATGAAATAGAACCATACCAGCAGAATCAGGGTGATGAGTACGGTTGCAGTGACTACGTTGCGATCCAAAGTCTTGTCCTTTTTAGTCCACGCGGCCTTGTAAATGGGCCGTAAGTCGTTGTTCTACCTGTAGTTTAAGGAGAAAGGTTCAATCGGGCGTGTAGCCTTCTTGAATTTTCCTGACAAGCGACGAAAAAGCGGTGGGTATATGCCGGGGGATTTGCTGCGCAGCAGCGTCGAGGCTCCCCCTGAAAATAACCATGATGGTCAATGTGGTACCAGGCTGGCTTGCGCATGCATCGAGCAGCATATGCTGGTTGCGCCTGAAAGCCTCGCGCATGTGCCGCTTCAGGGCATTGCGGTCGACGGCTCGTTTGATACCTCTGCCGGTGGTAAATCCAATTTGCAGGGGTACCGAAGCTGCAAGCTCATCCGGGGCTACTTGTCTGAATACAAGGCGGATGCAGCCGGCAGTAACGGTTTGGACGTCCTGTCTGTGTCGATCAAAAAGGGGACGAATGAGGCGTTTCCGCTTGAGGCGAAAGCCAGGGGGGAACGATAGTCGACGAACTGACGGGTCCTGTGCCACACCGGGCGCCGGGCTTATTTACCGCTGCGAGTATCGCTAACAGTGAGAACTTTACGACCTTTTGCACGCCGGCGGGCGAGCAGTTTGCGTCCGTTTTTTGTAGCCATACGAGAGCGGAAGCCATGTTTGTTGGCGCGCTTGCGTCGGCTGGGCTGGTAAGTGCGTTTCATTGATCTAAATTCAGCTGAATGATCCTGCTTCTTAAAAAGAGAGCAGGGTTTAATGCACTGCCCCCCGCCGGGTTTCGCCCTTCTCCCCTGTTTAACGAATTCTCAGGATTTGGAAACTTTTATTGTAAAGGTTAAGTTTATCGCCCTCTTTCAAAGGTATGCTGACATTGCCTTTTGATATTGGGGCGATTAGCTCAGCTGGTTAGAGCGCCTGCCTTACAAGCAGGAGGTCACTGGTTCGAATCCAGTATCGCCCACTTGAAGCCTTGCAAACACCGTTTGTGAGGCTTTTTTGTTTTCAATCGGATCACACAGCATCTCTCGCCCACAGATCCTCACCCGCCAAGGGTAACGACCGTTCAACAGTTCACCCTAACCATTGTATAATCGGCATGCTTAATCATGCCCTTGCGCGTGACTTCCATGATCAGAAAGTTGTGCATCGAACCAATGATGAATCGCTTCTACCAGCACGGTTTCCTCGCTCGTATAGAGAATTTGACCGCCATTCTCGATTTCACTGTACGATATATCGAGTTGCTCGTGCCCCATCGCCAGTGCATGAAGACCCGGCATGTTGTGGCCGTGGATCATGGCGGGTTCGTGGAAATCCCCCGCAGCAAACTTGCCGGCAATTTCCTGCAAATGGGCGCGGATCAGTGCAACCTCTGAAGCATCGCCGTCATCCGAGTATACTTGCTGCAAACCACCATCTTCCCGTTTGTCGAATACGTGGGTGGAACGGTCCAGCTCGAATGGCATCACTTCCGCTCCGCGTTCAGCAACAGCTTCTTGGCGGGCAGGATCAGGTGCTTTCTGACAACCCGCAGTCAGCATCAAAAAAAGCAGCATCACAATTCTAGCCATTGTTGCCTGGTTGTGGTTTGTTTTTTGTTGGCCGAATGAACCAGCTCGCAGGACTGCACCATCAGACTGCAATACTGCACTTTTCTTCCAGAGATATTAAAGGCATTACGATCCTTCACACAGCACTATCCGTGTGCGTGCTCATCCTCAACGCCAGGCTTCTCCTCGAAAGGTTCACCATTTTTGCCCAACAAGTGGTAGTACACTTGACAACACAAGCGAAATCGCCAACAAACGGTAAATTTATCGATATGCTCTGCCTTTGCGAAGCAATCTACTTCCGTTTTGTACGCTCAATAAAAGAAATAGCAGACAGTTTCTTGTCGTCAGCCAGCATTTTCTCCACAACTTTCTTTCGCGTCATTATCGTAACCAGCCGCCGGAAAACCTCAAGGGCTTCAGTGTATTGGCGATCGGGGCGATTCATTTGGGTAGGGGTTTAGTTTGAATGCCGAGTTTCGAATGCCGAATGGGGATTGTACAATATCGGGTTATGCCAAGGAAACATCAAAATTTTCAATCCGATTTAGGCACTGCGCTCAATTCTTAACGCATTCAGCCTGGAAAACGGGCTGTCAAACGTCAGTTTTGGAATCAGCGGCACCAAAAATACCAAATCGTTTTTTGTGCTTGCCTTCAGCCGGCCGTTTTTTGAACAGCCATGAAATGGGTGACAACCGGTCGGATTTACGGCGAGGCTTTGGCAATTCTCCGGGTACAGCTTTTTCATCCGGGTTGCCTTCTTTGGCAACTTCCACGGGCCAGGGGCGAAACTCGGGGAAAGCCGGAATCTCTCTGGAAACAGGGACATAGGTGCGCGGCTGCGCCGGCTGCTCCCTGTTTACTGCGCCGAGAAAGACCTGGGCCTTCTCCTTCATCCAGGCGTCGTGGTCAACGCCAAGAAAATCTGCTGTCAACTGGTGTTGCACAACATTGGCCGGCAAGAAGCGCTGTGCCTCTTCAGGTTCAGCCTGCTTGTAAAAACGGATACCCTGTTCAGTATAGAGCCACTGCACAAACCGATCAAGTGTGGCTTTTTCGTGCCGGCGCACCGCCAGTTTGCACTGTATGGGTTCGGTGTGCGGGTCAACCCCGTATTGTTTTTCCAGATAGTGGTAAACCCAACGTTTACCCTGGGTCACAGCTTCTGCAACGATGGTTTTTGATGGAAACACAAAAAAGAATCCCGCATCATCGTTGTGGCTAGAGGCTTCCAGTACAAGTTTATAGTGACCGGTTGCCCGTACGGTAGCAACAATACCATACCCAAATCCGTGCCCGCCCAATTTGGAGAGGCTACGTAATTCAACAGTGGCAAATACATCATTCAACAGCAAAATCGAGTGATCTCCCTTCTCAGGTACAATCACAACCATGCCGTTCTGGCGCGCTGTATCTCGATCCAGTGCGTTTTGATTCGCATACATTTAGCTACACCAAGGTGTTAGGTACGGGTAGAGCTAAACAGACATGTGGGTCCTGGACATGTACTTATTAGTCATCCCTGAGCGCATGAAGTGCTGATTTGAAGTGTCTTTTCAGGTGTCCCATAACAAATGCCAGCACAATTTATCATTGCCTTAACATCCAGCCGGGGAGCTGATGCCTATGATATGCAGGCATTCGTAGTTTGTTTTTTACAACACTTGATTATTGTGGAAATTTACCCCGGATTATCAACCTACATCGCGTCCCTGATCCATAGTTTCGATCAGATTCCGGCTGCACGGAAGGTTGCCCTCGAACAATTGGCTGCTTATATAAATACACAGCCACAACCAGCTAAGCTGAATTTTATCTGTACCCATAATTCGCGACGCAGCCATATCAGCCAGATATGGGCCGCTACAGCAGCACACTATTATAATATAGCGGCCACCTGTTACTCCGGCGGTACCGAAGCAACAGCGTTTAACCCGCGGGCAGTAGCAGCTATGGAGCGGGCCGGGTTCATGATTCACAATCCCGGCGGTATCAATCCGCAGTACCTGGTAAGCTTTGCAAAAAACGCGCCGGCGCTAACCTGTTTTTCCAAAACCTATGACGATCCGGTTAACCCATCAACGGGATTTGCAGCAGTCATGACCTGCAATCATGCAGACGCCCATTGCCCCTTCATCCCCGGCGCTACACGCATTGCCTTGACTTACAAAGACCCAAAAGAAGCTGACGACACCCCAGAGGAAACCGCACGCTACGATGAACGTGTACGGCAAATTGGCACCGAACTCTTCTACGCCATGCACAGTGCTGCGCGTTAACGCTGCCCTGCCTTCAGACGGTATAACATGTTAAAACGTTGGAAAAAACTCGGCCAAACCGTTCGATTTGTAAATCCATGGTGGACGTACAAAGTTGATACCTTTCAAATTCCCGATGGCGTAAGCGGAGAATATCATTTTGTTTATACACGCGGTTCCAGTGCCGTGGTACCAGTAACAGCTGCCGGCAAAATTTTACTGGTTAAGCAGTATAGATATTTGTGCGACCGCGAAAGCCTTGAATTCCCTTGTGGCAGCATTAATGAAGGCAGCGACCATAAAGAAACAGCACACCATGAACTGGCTGAAGAAGCCGGCTTTGAAGCCGGCACCCTCGTTGATGTTGGCCACTTCAACCCGTACAACGGCGTCACCAGTGAGATTTGCCACGTATACGTAGGATCAGACCTCACGCCAACGGAAGCAAAACCAGATCTGACCGAAGAGTTTGAAATACACCAGTACAGCATTCACGAAGTTGATGCCCTCATCCGTGAGAATACCATTTGGGACGGCATGACACTCGCCGCCTGGATGTTAGCGCGCCCCAGGGTATTGGCCCTGTTAGGCTAGACTATTTGCCCTTTCAGTACGGTCAATTTTGAGCGAGTCAACCCAACGTTTGGCTAAAACAGTTGAGAAACGTCTGGAATAGTTCTAACTTGGCACGAAATCATGAGGTAGTTTCAGGCATCAGATACCAATCTCATAACTACCCCCTCAGCCTGAAACCCTAACTTTATCTTCCAATGCCTACGATAGAAGCCCAACTATCAGCAGAAAAAAAGAAGCTGGCGCTTGTAAAAGAAGTCGGGCGCGCGCTTTCCTCTGCGATGGACCTTGAGTCTTTGCTCAAGCTCATCGTGGAGAATATTACGCTGTTGATGGAGGCAGACCGGTCTACGTTATATCTGCTCTCGGAAGACGGGCAGTTTTTATGGTCGCGGCTCGCCCAGGGCAACGAAGAGGTAGAGATACATCTCAAAATTGGAGAAGGCCTCGCCGGCTGGGTTGCCTCTTCGGGAGAAACCATCAACATCCCCGATGCCTACAGCGACGATCGGTTTCAGCCGGCGTACGACCAGAAAACGGGCTACCGCACCCAATCGATTTTATGCATCCCGATGCGCAACCACGTCGGGAATATCATTGGGGCCGTTCAGGTACTCAATAAAAAAGCCGGCCCGTTTATGCAGGACGACGAAGAGCTCCTTGCAGCCCTCGCCAGCCTCGCAGCCAGTGCCATCGAGAATACCAAACTCTACCAGTCGGTTGTTACAAAGAACGAAGAGCTCTACGAAACCCAGGAAGAGCTCAAACAGCGTGGCTTCGAACTAAACGTGCTCTATGATATAGAGCGCGAAATGAACTCGCTGCACGATCTCGATGAGTTGCTCGAACGCATTTTGCGTCGGTCCATCGAAATTGTTGGCGCTACAGCCGGCTCCATTGCGTTGATTTCAAAACGCATGGGCGACCTGCGTTTCCATACCACAGCCGGACAGCACGGCGACAGCGTTCTCAAACACAGGCTACAACTTGGTAAAGGCGTCATCGGCTGGGTTGCAGCAAATGGCAAACCGGCCATCGTCAACAACCCAGACGCAGATCCGCGTCACGCTGCTGAAATTGCTGACCGGATCGGACTGAACCCCAATCATATTCTGTGCGCGCCGCTTGTTTATGGCGGCGAAACGCTTGGCGCCATCGAGATCATTGACAAGCTTGGCCCGTCAACACGGGGCGATTCCCCTGTTTTTGATGAAGATGATTTACGCCTGCTCGAATTGATTGCCGGCCAGGTTTCTCGCGCGGTGCAGCTTGCCCGTGCAAATGTAGAACGCGAAAATGAAAATCGCCTTGCCACCATCGGCCAGATGATGGCCGGCGTGATGCACGACCTCAAAACGCCGATGACCGTCGTTTCCTGGTATGCAGATATGATGGCGGAGATAGAAAATGAGGACGAGCGGAAATCCTACACAGAACTGATCAAACGCCAGTTCGACATGATGGATGGGATGACGCGCGAAGTACTCGCATTTGCACGCGGAGAATCCCATCTCATTATCCGAAAGGTATACCTCTCGCGTTTTCTGGATGACATGGTCAAACAGCTCGAACACGAGCTTGCCGACAAAAACGTGCAGATCAAGCTTGAAGCAGCATATAATGGTGTAGCGCATTTCGACGAAAACAAAATCATGCGCGTTATCCATAACCTGGCGCGCAACGCGATGCAGGCCATGCCCGATGGCGGCGAGTTCAGGATTCGAACCAGCACAACTGACGACAGCCTCATCTTTGAATTCAAAGACAACGGACCGGGCATCCCCACAGAAATGCAGGGCCGGCTCTTTGAACCTTTTACCACTGCCGGCAAGGCAGAAGGCACCGGCCTTGGTCTCGCCATCGTAAAGAAGGTTGTCGAAGACCACGAAGGCAAAATCGCCTTCTCCTCCACACCCGACAAAGGCACCTGCTTCCGCGTTACCCTACCCAAACGCGAAGAAGAAATGGCAGATGAAACGGCGCTGCCTGGTTGAGCGTCAATAGCTCACCAGGAAAAGGGCCGTCATCTACGTTAGCGGCGACCTATTTAATCTTGATGGGTCTTTTCTATTACGCACTACTTCCTGATCCAGCACACTGTCATCCTCAGCTTGACGGGGGATCCACAGGCATGATGCTCTACAGGGATGTTTAATGCTATCCGGGTGGATAACCAATCAAGTTGGGGATGACGGTCAACGGGGCAACATGGCGATCAAAGTGTCAACCTATAATGGACGGTCTCAGGTTAACCGCCAAGCCCTTCATCATTTGCAAATTGCCAATACTGATATGATCAGGTCTGCATCAACTACATTTTCGATAAGAACCCTTCTGCTGTGGCTATTTGTTGCCGTTCTCCCCACCATCACTGAGGCACAACCCGCAGATAAATTTGCACCCCTCCTCGATCGCGCGGACGAACTCGCGCCGCTTAACAGCCTGATCATCTACCAGAAAGGAGAAATTGTAGCTGAGCGGTATTATCGCGGGATGAAAGCAGACAAAGCGGTAAACATGAAGTCCGTTTCTAAAACACTGCTTTCTCCACTTGTTGGTATTGCAATGCGAGATGGGTTACTGGAAGGTCCTGATCAGAAAATTGCTGACTTTCTCCCCGAATATTATGCAGAAATAGACGATGCCCATCGAAATCAAATCACATTGCGCGATGTGCTTTCGATGACAACCGGACTCGAAGGCACAAGCTTTGGGACCTATGGCGCATGGGTCGCTTCGAAGGACTGGGTCAAGTATGCGCTTGACCGGGATATTGCTTGTGAGATTGGTGCGTGCATGACGTACAGCACGGGCAACACGCATTTGATTTCAGTGATCCTTTCACGCGCCAGTGGTAAAAACCTGCGTTCTTATGCGCGCGAGGCATTTTTCAGGAAACTGGGCATCCCGATGCACAAGTGGGACCAGGATCCGCAGGGGTACTACCTCGGCGGCAACAACATGGCGCTGCGTCCCCGCGACATGTTGCGGTTCGGGCAGGTGTTTTTGAACAAGGGGCGCTACAAAGGTGAGCAACTGGTGCCGGCGGAGTGGATAGAAATTTCCTGGGAGCCGCGTACCATCTCCCCCTGGAATGGGCACCGCTATGGCTACCTGTGGTGGTCCCGGGTGTTTGGTGGTGAGCAAACCTATTTTGCCTGGGGATACGGCGGGCAATACATTTTCATTTTACCCGAGCTTGAATCGATTGTAATAGTCACTTCATCGCTGCGAAATCGGCCACGCGGTGTTGATCACAACCAGGCAGTGCAGCAATTTTTGTCTGAAGAGATTATCCCCACCCTCAGGGCGAGCGGCGACAGGTAAACGAGATAAAGTGCTACGCCAGGCCTCAACTTAAACACTCGCCCCAATCGTTTGTAATCCAAAAACTTCTACAAACGGCAGAAAGTCTTTGTCGGAGAAAAGCAATGCGTGTTTTTTTACAATACAGAACGTAGCGATGATCACATCTGCCGACTTTCGGATGGTTATCCCCTGCTTTCTTAGTGTTCGAAAAAATGCTGCACTTTTGATAGCGTTCTCCCTGCCAAGCAGCTCAAAAATTGTCAGGGAAGACAACAACTGCTTTGCCTGCTGATAGTCTTTATCAGACCGAAATCCCTGAAGGATTTCAAGAAGGATTAAATCACCAATTGCGACAGGCTCGTTTCCCAGCAGTCGATCGAGCGTATTTGTTTGTGGCGTGTCTCTTCCATTGAAGAAATCGATCCAAACACTTGTGTCGACGATGATCATGAGTCCGTTCGCATTTGGTCGAGATCTCCTTCCCAACGAACCTTGCCGCGGAGTTGCTTTATCTTTTCTTGTCGCGCAAGTCGAACAACTGTTTTCAATCCAAACTCAACGGCTTCTCGCTTCGTTTTCAAACCCGTAAGCTTGAGTACTTCGCTCATCAAGTGATCATCAATAACTATGTTGGTGCGCATATCCAAAACCCAATGTGTATATATCCCAAACATCATACACATCCCAACTCAACCGAGTTTCCTGGCAAATCAAGTACAACCGGGTTGGGCTCGAAGAAAAGAATCACCATTCCACGTGCACTAAATAGACGCTATTCCTGCGCCATACATACCTCCTTTTTCACGCAACCCTTTACAATCAACAAAAAAGCACTTTTCTTAATGCAACCCACCCGTTTGTTCTACCAGAACATATTGCACGTGATATGGCAAAGCTTGGAAGCGCTGCATCCCCCCTTCGTGTTGCAATCATCGGCGCCGGCCCTGCTGGATTTTACGCCGCAGCCCACCTGCTGAAGCAATCCGAACACACCATCCATGTCGACTTGTTCGACAAACTGCCGACACCTTTTGGCCTCGTCCGCGGAGGCGTTGCCCCGGATCACCAGAAAATTAAGTCGGTCACACGGCAGTACGACAAAACAGCCAGCCACGAGAATTTCCGTTTCTTCGGTAACGTTACACTGGGTGAACACGTCTCGGTGGAAGACCTCCGCAAGTATTACCACCAGATTTGTTATACCACGGGCACCCAGACCGACCGCAACCTGGGCATCCCGGGCGAAGGCCTGAACCGTAGCCATTCCGCTACAGAATTTGTTGCCTGGTACAACGGCCATCCTGAATACAAACACCTTTCGTTTGATCTTTCACAGGAAAGCGTTGCTGTGATCGGTGTGGGCAATGTAGCAGTAGACGTTGCGCGGATTCTGTGCCGTACAGCTGACGAACTGGCAAAAACTGATATTGCAGACTACGCATTAGAAGTGCTGAGCAACAGCAACGTGAAAGAAGTGCACATGCTTGGCCGGCGCGGGCCGGCACAGGCTGCGTTTACCAATCCGGAAGTAAAAGAGCTTGGCGAAATGGAAGACGCCGACGCGTTTGTCCTGCCAGAAGAAGCCGCACTGGACCCGCTAAGCCAGGCCAACCTGGAAGCCAGTCCGGATCGTAAAATATCACGCAAGCTTGAAATCATGCAGGGCATGACCAGCACACCTGTGTCTGGAAAATCAAAAAAGCTGGTTATCCGCTTCCTGGTTTCTCCAACAGAAATTATTGATGATGGGACGGGGAGTGTTGGCGGCATGAAGCTCGTCAAAAATGAGCTCTACCTGAACGACAAAGGCGTCTTACGGCCGCGGTCAACCGAGACCACAGAAATACTCAACGCCGGCCTCGTTTTCCGCTCTGTTGGATACCGTGGCCTGCCCCTGCCGGGTGTGCCTTTCAACAGCGACTGGAATCTGATCCTCAACGAGCAGGGCCGCGTGTTGCGCGAAGATACCCGGGCACCCCAAACCGGCGAATACACCGCCGGCTGGATCAAACGTGGCCCAAGCGGGGTGATCGGCACCAACAAAGCAGATGCTGTTGAAACAGCCAACTGCATGCTCGAAGATTATATGGCCGGCAAAACACTAGAGCCCGCCCATACCAATCCGGAAGCCATTGTGAACTTACTCAAAGAGCGGCAACCGGATTATTTCAGCTATGCTGAGTGGCAACAACTGGATGCGCTCGAAACAAGCAATGGAGTAGCACTTGGCCGGCCCCGACTCAAGTTTACTGACATTCCCTCGATGGTTGCTGCTGTCAAATAAATTTATCCTGCCAAACCCTACAATAATATGATGCGCCTGATTGCTGTACTCGTGCTGGGTACATTGGCCCTGAGTTGCGACACCCCTGTAATCTCTGTTGCAGAACCCGGGCAATCCGACAAACCCAATATTCTGTGGTTGGTTGGCGAAAACATGAACCTCGACCTGGGTGTGTACGGTATGCCGAACGTCCACACACCGCATCTCGATTCACTTGCCGAAAACGGGCTCCGCTACACCCACGTGTTTGCAACTTCCCCCGTTTGCGCCCCGAGCCGGTCTGCGTTTATGGTTGGTATGTACCAGACCACCACCGACATGCATCACATGCGCTCGCACCGGGATGATGACTATCGGCTGCCCGAAGGCGTCCGCCCGCTCACGCACCGCTTGCAAGATGCCGGCTACTTTACCGCCAACATCAAGTACATCGATTCGCTCGAAGTAGGCACCGCTAAACTCGATCTCAACTTTGTCAATGAAGGTCCGGTTTATCAATCCAATGACTGGTCGCAGCTGCAATCCAGCCAACCGTTTTTTGCGCAGATCAACATGCCGGAAAGCGAATACGACATTTACGACCGCCAGACGTGGAAGCATCCCCGCGTAAAATGGTACGGCGAAGAGCAACACCCACAAATTGCCACTGCAGAGAATGTAAATCCACCACCCTACTACCCGGATCACCCAATTGTACGGGAAGAGTGGGCGCGGTACTTGAATTCTACTTCGGGCATGGACATCCGGATTGGCTGGATTCTCGAACGGCTGCGGGAAGAAGAATTGGCGGACAACACCATCATCGTATTTTTTGGCGACAACGGCCGCATGGAGCCACGCGGCATCCACTGGCCCTGGGATACAGGCCTGCACGTACCGATGATCATTTATTATCCGCCGGGCATGGATACGCCTCCGCAATATGAAGTGGGTGGCGTTAATGACGATGTGATCAGCTTGCTCGATCTTACAGCCACAACCCTGGAAATGGCCGGCCTCGAAAAACCGCGCGGTATGCAAAGCCGGCGCATTATCGGCGAAAAAGCAGATCCTCCCCGCACATATGCTTTCAGCGCACGCGACCGAATCGACGAAACAGAACTGCGCATGCGGTCGGTGCGGGGCAAAAAGTACCACTACATCCGCAATTACAGCGAAGGCGAAGGATTTGCCACGTTGAATCGCTACAAAGAGAAGTGCTTCATGATCAAGCCGTTGATGCGCGAGTTAATGGCGGAAGGCAAACTCACTGGCCCTGCACTCGATCTCATGCAGCCGATGCCATACGAATCGTTGTACGACACCGAAGCTGATCCACACGAAATCAACAACATCGCAACATCAACCAACCCCGAACACCGGGAAGCCCTGCTCAGTATGCGGGCTGCGCTTGATACCTGGATTGCTGAAACCGGTGATCTGGGTGAATGGCCAGAGGCTAGAGAAATTGTCGCCCCGTTCGAAAAAGAAATGCACGACTGGTTTGGCACCCCCGACTGGGTCGACAGTGACTGAGGCAAACGAATGGTTCGTTTGCTGTTGAAGGTTGAAAGTTGCAGGTTATTTTCCTTTGGGCTTGTAGCTTAGGGGGTGAAGACTATGGTTTGGCGGATTGTCTCATTACCGGCTTGGAATAAGGTAACGTAAACGCCGGCTGGTACTTTTATGCCGGCTGTGTTTCTTCCATCCCAGGCTAGCGTGTACCTGCCGGGGGCCTGGGCGCCTGTATTGATACGCCGTACCTGTTGGCCCAGTTGATTATAGATTGCTACACTTACCACGGCTTCTTTTTCCAGCTGGTAGTCGAAGGTTGTTTGTGTACTGAAAGGATTGGGATAGAGCGCATTCAGGCTAAACGCAGTGGGCTGTGTTTCTTCCTCCACTGCCGTGGCTGTTGAAATGTTATCAAAAAGGAAAATGCGGTCAGCAAGTTCATCGATGGCGGTGATATCGAGGTCACCGTCGTTATCGCGGTCGTGCAGGATCGTACAGGAGGCTGCGGTTGTGGCCGGCAGCGTGAGCCGGTGGATGTAAGCACCGTCGCCGGTATTTTCCAGTACCGTGTAGTCGTTGCTGGAGAAGTTGCTGGTAACCAGATCGAGATCACCATCGCCATCCAAATCTCCCAAATCTAGCGCCAACGGGAAAACGCCGGTTTCATAGTTTGCAGCCTCTTGCAGCGTCCCGTCTCCGTTACCAAGGACTACAGAAACTGTGGCATTGCCTGTATTAGACGAAACCACATCGGCAAATCCGTCGCCATTCACGTCGCCGGCGGCCAGCATCCACGGGCGTGCCCCTACCGATACTTTTTCGGAAAACACGACATTGCCCTGTCCGTCACCCAGGTACAAAAGCAGTTCATTGCCGGTGTAGGTGCCTATAAAAACATCCAGGATGCCATCGTTGTTTGCATCCGCCGAAGCGCAAGCCGTTTCGCCAGAACTTCCCGTTTCGATGTTAACTGGCGCAGTAAATGAGCCACTGCCGTTGTTGCGCAGCAGCGATATTGTGCCGGTACCCCGGACGCCGCTTCTGTTGGTAGTCACAATATCCATCATCGTGTCGCCATCCAGGTCGAGGGTACAAAGGCCGCGTACTTCAGTGTCTGCTTGCGCATTTTGTTCGTGACTAACCGAGCCATTTGCCTGCCCCATCCACACACTAATTTTATCGCTTTGGGTGTTGCCAACAGCAAAGTCAATCATCCCATCGCGGTTGAAATCCGAACCCTCAATCGGGCTGGGGGTGTCGCCTTCCGGGATTGGATACACATCAAAATCACTGTAGCCGCCGGCGCCATCGTTTAGAAATATGCGTATGTCATTGACGTCTTCGTTGGGAATCATGAGGTCGCTGTACCCGTCCCGGTTCAGGTCGCCGGCATACGCACCGTATGAACGGACACGCCCTTCATTAGCAAAGCGAGTAGAGATATCGTCTATCTGAGAGAAATCAAAGCCAGCTGGCGCAGATCGGGTCCAAAAATTCCAGGTGTAGCCGTGGGCCATTGGTTCGCCAGCCATGCTCTGGATGCTGCGGGCCAGAGACACCGTTACCCATTCGCCGGCCATAAACGGTTTGTTCGGCACAAACCGAAGCACAGTATTATCGCTTTCCAGCGAGATTGCCCCCTCCCGCACACCAGACCATCGCCCAAACACAAAAATGGCAGATGCATCAACCGAGATGGGGTCTACAGGGAGATCAAATGTAAGCATAAGCTCAGTAGTCGCGGCTGCTGTAACAGTTTGCGATGCCGGAAACAAAGAAGTAACAGTCGGGGCCTGTCCGAGTGCCAGCGGCGTGCACAGCATGACATAAATAGGAATCACCCAGCCCAGTGCATATTTTTTTCTCATAATCCCGTTTGTTTTCGCTGGTTTGTTTTCGCTTTCTTTATTACCGGCAGCCAGGTCGCACTATCTACACAACCACATCACAATACAGTTGAATAAAGACCTGCGATACCCTTTTAAATGAACGATACACCATGAAATGGTTTCTAAGGGCAATTGCTTTTGCGCTTTTCCTCATTGTTGTACTCGCCATCCTGCTGCGCGTCCGCTACGGCGGTGGCGAATACTACCCCGATCTGAGTACTCCACCGCTTTGGGGTCCAGATTCTCTTGAGGTTGCTGCCACACTCGAACAACCGCCAGGTAACCTCGCGGTCTCTGCAGATAACCGGCTGTTTTTCAACTACCACCCCGAGTCCAAACCCGTCGGAGGTAGCACAGTGTTTGAATGGGTAGACGGCGCCCCGGTACCCTACCCGAGTCAGGATTTTCAATCGAACTTCATAGCCGTGCTTGGCATGTTCATCGACCAGCAAAACCGGTTGTGGACCCTCGACACAGGTAACCAGGGTCTGGAGCCAGTCCGCCTGTTGGCGTTCGATCTGCACACCAACGCCGTCGTTCACGACCACACCTTCCCCAAAGATATTGCGGAGTCGCTTTCTTTTATGAATGACTTGCAGGTCTCTTCAGATGGTCAAACAATTTACATTGCTGATGTGAGTTTCTGGCGACAAAATCCGGCCCTGGTGGTCTATGACATAGAAAGCAAGGAAGCCCGCCGGCTTCTCGAAGGCCACGAATCGGTAGTCGCGCAAGACTGGATTGTGCGCACTGATATCAAAGACATGGTGTTTGTTGGCGGCCTCGTTGCACTTAAGCCCGGCGTCGATGGCCTGGCTCTCAGCAAAGACGACGCGTGGTTGTACTACGGCGCCATGACACACGACGGCCTGTACCGGGTACGCACTGCCGACTTGCTCGATCAAACCCTCGATGCAGCAACGTTGGGGAGCCGAGTGGAACGCGTGGGTACCAAGCCCCTCAACGATGGCCTTACCATTGACGTTGACAATAATGTGTACATCACAGCCGTTGAACACAATGGGGTCATTCGCATGAACCCCGACGGCAACCTCGAGTCCCTGATTGACGACGATCGCGTACGTTGGGCTGACGGGATCAGTTATGGCGGGGATGGATACATATACTTTACCGACAGCGCAATCCCCGACCTGATGCTGCAATCCAGGGCACACATTGATGCGCGGGCGCCGTTTTACATCTATCGGTTCCGGGCTGATGTGGAAGGAGTGCCGGGAGGGTAGATGAATGCCGATTGTCGAATGCCGATTGTCGAGTGGTTGTTGGTTAACGCAGTACCATCTCCACACGTCATGCCGGACTTGATCCGGTATCCAGATAGGATTGCCGCGTTTCGAGTGGGTGAGGAATGGTACCATTCTTCGCCGATGTCATCCTGAGCCGTGCGAAGGATCTCTGCGGGACTTGCAGGCCCTTGATTGCTGAATGCGGATTGGTGATTGCAGAATGTTGATCTGTTTCAACCATGTCATCCTGAGCCGTGCGAAGGATCTCTGGCAGCATGGCACATGTATCCTGGGGAAGCGCGTCGAACAATTATACATCAACTAACTGCAACAACACGAATCGAAATCCCGAAAAAACGAGAGCACATAATCACGAGTACCTCGATCATGAACAGAATGAAAACTACTTCTTGTTTGGCACTGCTTGCTTTGTTGTTTATCGCCATCCCCGTGAGCGCGCAGGAGGTTGATTTTGATGTGCCGACTGAAATCAACATTATCCAGGGCCGGCTTTCGGTAGTCTTTAATGAAGGCATCGGCGCGGCAGATGCAGAGGTGTTAATGAAGAGCCTGGGCTACCCCATCTTACAAAAACACTTTTATGAATGGACTTCGCGGGCACACGCAGACCAAATGCTTACCGAAGAAGAGGTGCGGGATATCAAAGCACAAGCCGGTGTGGTGAATGTATCCCAAACGGCCCTCGACAATGTACATTCAACAAACGCACCCGACGATTCTGGCTCCCTCGGCTACCTGGTGATTGTTACTTTTGCAAGCCACATTACGCGCCAAGCAGCAGCCGATATCCTCGAGCCGTTTTCAGCATTCGATTTCACCGCTGTTGCCTCACCGCCAAACGAAGTGATTATCGAGGTGGGCGACAAAGATGATGTAGCCATGGCTGTGCTGCAAAACCAGGAGCAAGTGCGGTGGGTGACTTACGTGGGTATCGGAAGCGGCGGCTAAATATATTCACCTAGACGCCGGCGCACTGAGTACGTAACTGTTGTACACCGGCAAGTTTCGGGTGTGAGGTGGACAGGTACCGATAGATGCTGGTTGCTTCATCAAGGAGCTTCAATGCCTCCGCACATTGCCTTTGCGTAACGCGCAATGTACCAATTCCGGTTAAGGTTCGGGCCAGCGTTGAATTTGTTGAGGCCAGCTTTTCGCGCTGTAGTTCGAGTGCAAGAAGATACAACGAGTCGGCTGCGGGTGCGTCCCCTAATGCGTCCTGAATACTGGCATGTACAGCCCAGGCAGCCCCCCAACGTGGGTGCCCGGTATCAAGTCCTATTTCATAGGCGTTTAGTGCTTTGTTAGAAAACGCAAGCGCTTCATCAGGCTGATTTCTCGCTAATAAAATACGCGCCTTCCAGCTGAAACTTGCGGCTGTTGAACGATGCTCGTTCCCGACCAGCTTCATCAACATTGCAGTCGCACGATCCGAATACGCAAGCGCCAATTCTGTTTTTCCTTGCTCGAGAAGCGCCTGACCTAGATAATCCAGGTTAAGGGCAATATAGACGTGTTCTTCGCCAAGCGTTTTTCTATCGATTTCCATCACACTCCGATACATGCGCTCCGCCCCCGCATAATCGCCGTATACCATACGCAGTCGGGCCATGTTGTACATGGTACTGCCTACACGGGAGTCCACCTCGCCAAAGATTACTTTTTGGATTTCCAAAGCCGTTGCAAACAACGAATCTGCCTCCAGATAGGCCCCCAGCGATTGTTTAGCAACCGCTTTGCGTACCATTACAGAAGCCGATTCGGCATGATTAAAACCATAATTATGGATATAGACCTCTAGCGCCTCGCCAAAGAGCGAGTCAGCAATTTCATATTCAGCCTGATCGAGTTTTTGTGCGCCCAGATTGGCGAGACTGAGCGCAAAGTGTGGATGTTGCTCCCCGAGCGTAACGCGCCGACTTTCTAACACTTCGGTATACAGCGACTCAGCTAGTTGAACATTATCGGTGGCTGAGTACATGGTGGCCAGGTTGTTCTGCAAAGTCAGTACGTCGGAATGATTCGGATCATCATATTCCTCATCATAAATGGCCAGGGCTTCATTGTAGTACGATATGGCAGTATCGTATGCTGCTCGGTCATTATGAAGGATCCCTAAACCAAGCGCGCTTTCTGCCACATCCAGATGTTTTGGTCCAAACAGCCGAACCCGCATATCGTAAGATCGGCGATACAAAGAATCAGCTTCGTCAAATTCCTCTGTAAGTCGCTTCAGCCAGGCAAGGTTGTACAAACTTGTGGCAATATCGGGATGATCAGGGCCATTCACTTCCTCGCGGACCTTTAACGCCTGAAACAGTAGCGAATCTGCTTTTTCAAAACTGCCTAATTCTCTATAAACCCTTCCCAAGGTGGCCAACATTTCACCCTTTACCTCTGGTTGATCCTGCAGCTCCTCATTGATGCGCCCTACGCCCTGATCGAGTAATTCTCGAACCTGTATGGAATCACCTTGCGCCTGTAACATGGGGTTAGATGCTTCAAACAAGCTGATGGTGAACTCCTTTACACGGTCTGCTTTTGCCGCTTCGCTGGCAGCTTCTCTCGCCTGCCACAGGGTAGTAAACAAGCCGGCAAAAAGGCTCATTACCAACAGTGATGCCAACGCCACAGCACTCCGATGCCGGCGCACAAACTTACCTGCCCGGTACCCAAACGTATCCGAACGGGCAAGCACGGGTAACCCTTCGAGGTGACGCCGAATATCTTCAAAAAATGCCTCCGCTGATGCATAGCGGCGATCGGGCTCTTTGCGCAGGGCCTTGAGCACAATCGTATCCAGGTCGCCGGCCAACCGCCGCTGCAAACGGTCTGGGTGTGTACTTCGCTGCTGACTCACAGTGACGGGGTCCGTGCCCGTCTTGTCCTGGACGGCTACAGAAGGCCGGCTTGGTGCTGATGCCGCGATTGCCTCGCTGATGTGTTTGGGTGACGCGTTATCCGCTACAAACGGCCGACGACCAACAAGCAGTTCATACAAAACCACGCCCAGCGCATACACATCCGTGGCCGTGGTTACGGGTTCGCCGCTGAATTGCTCGGGTGCAGCGTATTCCGGCGTCATCGGGGTACTGCCCATCTGAGTTAACGTTTGCCCGGGTGTGGTATCGGGAGTGAGGAGTTTGGCGATCCCGAAGTCGAGCAGCTTGAGCTCGTCAGCCGAGGTTACAAGCATGTTGGACGGCTTGAGGTCGCGGTGTACCGTCAGATTTTGATGCGCGTACTGCACTGCCTTGCATACGTGCTGAAAAAGCTGGAGCCGGGCGTCGATATCGAGTGTATGCTCGTTGCAATACTTGATCAGTGACGTGCCGGCAACGTATTCCATAACGATGTAGGGCCGACCGGCTTCGTCTACGCCGCCATCAAGCAACCGGGAAATGTTGGGGTGCCGCAGCTGTGCAAGGATTTGCCGCTCACGCAAAAACCGCTCGCGCACCTGTGCCGTATCGATGCCCTGCTTCATGAGCTTGAGTGCTACCTGCTGCTCAAACTGCCCATCGGCCCGTTCAGCAAGGTAGACGACGCCCATGCCACCACGACCAATTTCTCGTATGAGTTGGTAAGAGCCAACCCGGGTGCCGGCTTCAGCTATGGAGCCCTGATGAGTTTCCTGCAACAGCACGGCGGCATTCGATCCGTCTATAACATCCAGATAACTGGCAGCTTTTTCATGAGCCTCGCAGAGTGCTTCTACATGGGCACGCAAGTGGGGCTGCGTTTCACACGCGTTTTCCAAAAAGACAGCGCGTTCCACTCCAGACAAAGTGATGGCCTCGGCAAACAAGGCTTCGATTTGTTGCCAGTGCTGGCGTTCAAACTCGCTTTTCATAGACGTTATGTGAGATACCTGACAGTCGACACGTCTTAATCTGCGTTTTTAACAGAAAAAAACTGACAGACAGTAGATGGTACTTGACTTACTGTTCTTCCAACTGGATAAACAACCACGCCTTAGCCAACTGCCAGTCGCGCAAAGCGGTACGCTCAGAAATTTCCAGCACCTGGGCGATTTCGTCCATTTTCAACCCACCAAAAAACCGGCACTCAACCACTTTCGCCTGACGCGGACTGCGGTCGGCTAACAATTGCAAGGCTTCATCAAGATCCACGAGATGAGAGGCAAATGCCTCTACCGCGATGTGTTGTTCATCCAGCGACAACGCGCGTTCTTTGCCGCCCCGTTTGAGCCGGGTGCGACGGCGCGCGTGGTCTACCAGGATTTGCCGCATAGCCCGGGCAGCAGCACCGAAAAAATACGCACGGCCTTTTGCAGTCACCTGGGTTTGATCCACCAGCTTCAGATAAGCTTCGTGTACCAGCGCGGTGGTGTTGAGCGTGTGGTGTTGGCGCTCCTGTAAGAGGTATTTATGCGCCATACCCCGCAGTTCGTCATACACCGCGCTAACCACGGCATCAGCGTTCACGCTTGCATCCACAGATACGCGATTGAGCAAGACGGTCACAGCCTGGGAAGTCGTGCCGGCCATTTGTACAGGAGTGGGGTGAAGATAATAATGACAGCGCGCTGCCAAAACAGCATATGTAGTATAGCAACTTTTAAGGCCAATCTCGACCAAGTGACGCTACCCTCCATTTTCCTCACATCAGGTGGTGTTTAGAAAAAACTGACTGGGCATGGCAGTTTTTCTGAAGGACTGTCGCAGGACAAAACACAGGCGCATCGTACAGCTCGTCAGCAGTGCATCTCAGCCTCGGTTACATGCGCCGGCTATTACGCTCACATAAACCCACAACACCATGCGAACCACACTTTTCCTCACGCTTCTCTGTTTGCTCGTACAGCCAGTTTTTGGTCAGCAATATGGGCATCACCTGGACTGGCTCAATGCAGTCACAGATGACACATTCATCAACGACGTAGCCCTCGACGCAGACGAATTAGTTTATATCGTTGGGTCTGGCCTTGACAATATAGATTTTGACGGACCAACGATAACAGGACAGGGCGGAGAGGCTTCCGTCGATGGTGCTACGATGTTCTTTGCTGCCTATTCCCCTGATGGTCAACTGGTCATGTCGCGCATAATCTCAGCCAGCATTTTTAGCGAAGGATACGGCATAGCCATTGGCAAATCGGGTGATATTTATGTAGCCGGCATCGTGCGGGGTATTGCTGATTTTGATGGCCCCAATAGTACCGATAAGGGAGGAGAGGTCCTCACCGAAAAACCCGAGCTTTTCATTGCCCGATACACCGCATCCAACAACCTGGTATGGGTAACAACAACAAATACCTTTGAAGGAGATGGCTTTCAGTATCCGGACGCATCTGACTACGAGGACCGCATCAAACTTGAAGTCAGTCTGCAGGGAAATGTCTACGTGTCCGCTGAGTATTTGCAGGAAGGGCCTGTCGACTTTGACGGCCCCCACACTAAAGGACAAGGGGGAGAGATCCATCTGAATATCGATTCATTTGTCGCCAAGTATGACGCGCAAGGTGCCCTGTTGTGGGTCAATCATATTCTGACTGAGACCGCCTATTCAGGAATTGTTGACCTGGACGTTAATCATAACGATGAGGTCTTCATTGTCGGAGGCTTTGATGCGCGCATCGATCTGGATGGCCTTGAAACCAATGCGCAGGGAGGCGAACTGATCACGCCCCAGCACAAAATGTTTTTGGCCAAATATGATGTGAATGGCATCTTGCAATGGGCAACAACACCAACCGGTGCATCAACAAAAGGATTTGGCGTCGAGATAACGCCTAAAGGGAATATTTATGCCGCCGGCAATTTTAAAGGCAGCGTAGATTTTGACGGCCCCTTTACAACAGGACAAGGAGGAGAACTGGTATCAACCGGGGCATACAGAGACTATTTTCTTGCCCGGTATCAACCAAACGGGGTACTGGATTGGGTCAACCTGATCGATACAAAATCCACGTGTTGTGATGAAAGCCGCGGCCCAGATATAGCAACAGGATTTTCCGGGGTGTACGCGATCGGACAATTTGAGCGTGAAGTTGATTTTGATGGCCCTAAAGCACACGGTGATGGCAGCAGATTTTTTATCCCGGACGCCCAAAGCTCGTTTATTGCCAAGTACAACCATGCCGGCGACTTCTTATGGGCCAAACCAGGTACAAGTGCCGGCAATTATAGCAGAGCCTCTTCCATTTCGGTGTTTGGGTCAGATGAGCACATCGCCATGACTGGACATTTTGTAGAAAGCTTCTCATTCGAAGGATCTACGATTACAGGTACACCGGGTGCCCCCCAATTCTGGGATTATTTTGTTGCCAAACTCAATCCCAACGTTTTTGGTCAGGCACCACAACCGCCTTATTCAATAAAGCCTTTTACCTTCTTCGAAGCTGAGTCCCACGTCTTCATCCACCCCGAAGACATCGTTGCCAGCCTGGTTGATTCACAAGGTGATGAGATGCCCGTCGAATCAGCTATCTTCACCGCCGTCACAGCAGACGAAGAACTCCAACACGAGTTGCTCATCGACGGCTGCCAGTTCCTCGGCCTGCCGGCTTTGCTTGATGAAGAAACCAACGGCCACGTCTACACCATCCACATGGCAGCGACCGACCGCTACGGCGTAACCGGTGAATGGCAGGTGCCGGTACACATCATACGCGAAGGCATGGAAGAAGCTGAGCAAGACGAGACTGTGTTTGAGGCCGTCGTCTGCTCAGAAAACGAAACCGGCCAGGCCCAAAGCAGCAAGGACCAGCTACACCTTACACGTCATGCCGGACTTGATCCGGTATCCAGAAAAGAGCCAACACTCACCGCCTACCCAAACCCATTCAATCCACAGACAACCCTGTCGCTATCGCTCCCAGTCGCCCAGCACGTCCGCGTCGCAGTCTACGACATGCTGGGCCGGCAGGTAGCGCTCATCCACGACGGATTGCTGGATGCCAACCAATCCCACAGCTTCACCTTCGATGCCGCGAAGCTCCCAAGCGGCGCTTATCTGGTGCGGGTGCAGGGTGAGGGCTTTGTCCAGAGCCGGCGCATCAGCCTGGTGAAGTAAGCCTCCTCACTCCTAACTCACTACTGAAAACCATACCATCATGAAATACCTACGCCCTATTCTTGCTACTACTTTACTTTTTGTCCTGGTAGAGTCGGCTACAGCCCAGCAATTTGGTCATCACCTTGATTGGCTTAAAGGGCCTTTAGATAATGTCACTATTCGCGAGAGTGTCATTGGAATGGATGAATCAGTTTACATATGGGGATCAGGCAAAGGAGCGATTGACCTTGATGGCCCTGCCAGTTCAGGACAAGGTGGTGAACAGTTCTTAACCGAATGGAAAACCATCTTGGCTAAATATGACAAACATGGAAAATTGACATGGTTCAAGATCATCTACCATACGGCTGACTTATGGCATTTAAACGGCGTACACAGTATGGCTATCGGGCCACACGGTGATCTTTATCTCGTTGGAAAAGGAGAGGATTCCTTTGACTTTGATGGGCCGAATATAACAGGCCAAGGGGGTGAAATCTACTTTGAAAGGGATGAAATATTCATTGCTAAATACAATGCACAGGGTTGGCTCTCATGGGTCATACAAACCACATCAACCGAAGGAATTGGCGTCGATAATAGTAAAAACCTAAAAATCCAAACAGGTCCATACGATGACGTCTTTGTTTTCGGAGGACTGGGAAAAGGTACCGTTGATTTCGATGGCACCACGAAAACCGGCCAGGGAGGTGAATTAACAATTCCAACAGGCGGTTTCTATACATTTCTAGCAAAATACAATGGGATTAGCGCACTGCAATGGGTCAAGCGCATTCGAATAAACGATCTCTTTAACTATCAAGAATTAAGCGTTAGCAACAATAATGAACCGTTCATTGCAAGTAAACAATCAGGACCGATAGACCTGGATGGTCCACACATAACTGGCCAAGGTGGTGAAATGATCTTAGACTACGATCAACTGATATTGGCGAAGTTTGATACTTATGGCAGTTTTTTGTGGGCCCGAAAAACCGCTTCATCCTCAGGATTTGTTAATGTACTTAGTGTTGACGCAAGTCCAGATGGAGCGGTATATGTAGTAGCAGATATCTTAGAATGGATAGATTTTGACGGCCCCTTAACGACCGGCCAAGGCGGTGAAATCCAGGGTGGAGAAGACTTTGCTGACATCTGGACCTATTCTATCCTCGCCAGATACGAGGCAGATGGGACGTTCGGTTGGGTTAAGTTAATAAAATTAAATTTGGGTGACAGCATACCATCTATTCAAGCAGGCAGCTCAGGTGTTTACATAGCAGGGGATTTTCGTGAAACCATGGATCTTGACGGCCCAGATCTAGACCATCCAGGTAGTAGTGCAACCACTAGCATAGGGACCTCCAGCGCATTTGTAGCCAAATATCTACACGATGGATCCTTCAATTGGGCCATGGTAGGTTCTGAAATGAGCACCTCCCGTTCGCTGGCGCTTACCGAACCCACAGAACACCTAGTATACAATGGTATTTTTAAAAACAGCTTCTTGTTTGAAGGATCAACGGTGGGTAGTCAAGACGACAATTGGGAACAGTTTATCGCAAAAATAGACCCTACCACATTAGTAGGCCCTGGCCCACCTTACAGCCTTACCCCAATCCCACTCTACGAAGCTGAATCCCACGTCTTCATCCACCCCGAAGACATCGTTGCCAGCCTGGTTGATTCACAAGGTGATGAGATGCCTGTCGAATCAGCCATCTTCACCGCCGTCACCGCTGACGAAGAACTGGAAGACGAGCTGCTCATGGATGGCTGCCAGTTCCTCGGCCTGCCGGCTTTGCTTGATGAAGAAACCAACGGCCGCGTCTACACCATCCATATGGCTGTGACTGATCGCTATGGTGAAATCGGCGAGTGGCAAGTGCCGGTACACATCATACGCGAAGGCATGGAAGAAGCTGAGCAGGACGAGACAGCTTTCGAAGCAGTTGTCTGCTCAGAAAACGAAACCGGCAAAGCCCAAAGCAAAGACGATCAACTCAACCTTACACGTCATGCCGGACTTGATCCGGTATCCAGAAAAGAGCCAGCGCTCACCGCCTACCCGAATCCGTTCAATCCACAGACAACCGTGTCGCTATCGCTCCCATCCACCCAGCACGTCCGCGTGGCGGTCTACGACATGCTCGGCCGGCAGGTAGCGCTCATCCACAACGGGATGCTGGATGCCAACCAATCCCACAGCTTCACTTTTGATGCCGCAAAGCTCCGAAGCGGCGCTTACCTGGTGCGTGTGCAAGGTGAGAGCTTTGTCCAGAGCCGGCGCATCAGCCTCGTGAAGTAAGGCTCCTCACTCCTATCTCCTAACTCACTACTCAAAACACCATCATGAAATACCTACGTCTAGCTCTCACAATCGCCGTACTTTGTATCTGCGTTCCAGCTTCCGCACAATTCCCAACTGAATTACAATGGCTGTATGGCATAACAGGGGACTATTACCCCAGGGACATGGTCATTAGTCCTGATGGGGATATTTACACGGTTGGCGTCATTTCTAGCGCGGCCGATTTGAACGGGCCGGCAATACCCGGAGGTGAAATACAGGTAAAAGGGACGCATCAAATGATCGTCAAATACAGCGCAAGCGGAGATATTCTGTGGACACGGCTGCTCAAGCAAGACGGATCGATTTATATCAAGCTTGGCCCTGCGCAAGAAGTGTACTTGACTGGCACAGTTGCCGGCTGGATAGACCTGGATGGCCCCTCCCTCACAGGCCAGGGCGGAGAACGCTACATGGGCGAATCCCGAGCAATTTTTATCGCGCAGTACACATCAGACAATACATTCAACTGGGTAAAAAAGATAAACGCCCACTCAATTTACGGAAATGAGTTTGATGTCAGTCCGGATGGCAGCCTGTATCTAAGGGGACATTTCTGGGACGTCGTTGATTTTGACGGGCAGCTGAATACGGGCCAAGGTGGGGAGTTGTATGCAGATGACATGGGCTATTTTGTAGCCAAGTTTTCATCAAACGGATCATTTTTGTGGACCAAACAGATTGTACCCGAGACCAATGGCAGCTCGCATGTAACCAAGGGTATTCGCGCCGGCACGAACAATGAACTCTATATCCTCTACCACTCAAGAGGTTATATAGATCTTGATGGCCCAACAATCACAGACCAGGGTGGGGAATGGGATGTACCGAGCGATGAGTTACTTCTCGCAAAATACGCTGCAACCGGTAACCTGGAATGGGTCACGCACACCGTGTCACCTAAAGGCAATTTCTGGGTCGAAGATTTGGATGTTGGTCCTGATGGATATGTCTATGTTGCCGGGTCCGTACGAGGCCGTATTGATTTTGATGGCCCATACAAAACAGGACAGGGCGGAGAGTTTACAGCCGTAGCGTTTAGCGATATGTTTATAGCAAAGTTTACGGCGCACGGAGATTTTGAAAGAGTAATCACAGCCACCGGCCCAGACTTTGATCAAGCAAAGGACGTATCCGTAAGTGCCTCAGCTATTTACCTTACCGGATATTTTCAGGAAGCTATCGATTTTGATGGCCCCAACACCCAGGCGGCAGGTGGTGAAGTCACGGGACAAATACTGCAAAACCTGTTTCTGGTAAGCTATACCCACGACGGTGATTTCTTATGGGTCAAAACTTCAGAGGGAGGGTTTGGTGAAAATATCGGATACTACCTTGATGCCAACGAAAATGACCAGCTTGCCTTTTATGGTCATGTTATCGACCCGGCTTCTTTTGAAGGTGCTGAAATCATAAACACCTTTCAGTTTATCTCCTTGCTCGACAAAGCCGGACTAACAGAATACGAAGAACCCACACCGCCTTATCATATCGACCCGGTTGTGTTTTATGAAGTCGAAGCTGAATCCCACGTCTTCATCCACCCCGAAGACATCGTCACCAGTCTGGTTGATTCACAGGGCGGTGAAATGCCCGTCGAGTCCGCCATCTTCACCGCCGTCACAGCGGACGAGGAGTTGGAAGATGAACTACTCATGGACGGCTGCCAGTTCCTCGGCCTGCCAGCTTTGCTTGATGAAGAAACCAACGGCCGCGTCTACACCGTCCACATGGCAGCCACCGACCGCTACGGCGTAACTGGTGAATGGCAGGTCCCAGTACACATCATCCGCGAAGGCATGGAAGAAGCTGAGCAAGACGAGACAGCCTTCGAAGCCGTCGTCTGCTCAGAAAACGAAACCGGCCAGGCCCAAAGCAAAGACGATCAACTCAACCTGACACGTCATGCCGGACTTGATCCAGTATCCAGAAAAGAGCCGACGCTCACCGCCTACCCAAATCCATTTAACCCGCAGACAACCCTGTCGCTATCGCTCCCAGTCACCCAGCACGTCCGCGTCGCCGTCTACGACATGCTCGGCCGGCAGGTAGCGCTCATCCACGACGGATTGCTGTATGCCAACCAATCCCACAGCTTCACCTTCGATGCCACAAAGCTCCCAAGCGGTGCTTATCTCGTGAGGGCGCAAGGCGAGGGTTTTGTCCAGAGCCGGCGCATTAGCCTGGTGAAGTAGCGCCGGCAAATCGTATCTACAGTTTCTTTAGCGCGGATTCTCTATTTGGGGGCATCTATCCGTTCCACCGAACCTTAAACTCCATGCGATTTCTGTCCATCTTGATTCTAGGCGGCGTACTCCTGACCGGTCTGCTTTTTTTCCAAATGAAGAAGTCTGAGACTGAAGCTGCCACCCTTGCTAAAGAAGTAGAAATGGAAATGTCAGCCCCCGATATGTCTGAAGCTGTACGCCATGTTGTTGTTTTCAAGTATAAACCCGAAGCCACCGAAGCACAGATCCAGGAAATCACTGATGCTTTTAAAGCACTGGAAGACCAGATTCCCGGCATCATTGGTTTTGAGCATGGGGTAAACAACAGCCCGGAAGGGTTGAACCAGGACTTCACCCACGTGTACCTGATGACCTTCGAAAACGAAGAAGCCCGCGACACCTACCTGCCCCACCCCAAACATGCCGCCTTTGGCGAGATCCTGATGGGGTCGGGGATTTTTGATGGTGCGTTTGTGGTGGACTATACGATTGCAGACTAAGGCAAACGAACCGGATCGGTTCGTTTATTGTCGATTTTCGATTGCCGAGTGTCGATTTATGTTTTTCATTTAAAACAATCGGCATTCGGCATTCCTTTCTGGATACCGGATCAAGTCCGGCATGACGTGATAAAGAAGCTATGCGTTAGCCCCAAAGCCAATCGAAAATCGACATTCGAAAATCGAAAATCCTCCCCTATCGGTCGCTGCGCTGTTTCAGCTTCTTCCTAAAGTCCTTCAGCGCAATGAGGGCAACTCCACTCGTTATTACGGCACCGATGCCAAATACCCACTTCCCTATGATACCGTTGGTGGTTTGATCGAGGAAAGGCAGGCCCCCAGAGATGTTTTCCGGGTCACCATTGAATGCAATCCAAAAGCCCATAATGGCCATGGGTATCAAAATCAAAACCGCCATGCCGGCGCGCATGGGAGTGTCCTCATCAAAACCAAGCGCACCGCCACAGGCCATTAACACAAACCCCACCAGACCAAGAATCCAGCGGGGTGCATTAAACGAATCAGGGGGAGCTGGAATGAAACCAGCAGCTGTTGCGGTGATAAATGCGCCAAGCAGGATGCAGAACAAAGCAAGCCAACCCGGCACACGCGTATTTGCCATCACATTATTAATGAGCCAGGATTAGCGGTGCCGAGAATGGCGCTGTTTGCTGGAACGCTTTTTATTTTTATCATTGCGTCCTCCACCTCCCCGGCGATCTTCGGAACGCTTGGGCTCAGGCATCGGCTCGGAAGCCAGTGACTCGTTCCTTTTCTGGTAGACTTCATCAACCAGCATGGCCAGCAACTCCGGCTCTTCTTCGACCAGTTCTTCGATCATGCCGACAAACTGGTTCAAGCGTTCGCGCTCCAAATTCGATTTGTCTCGAAAGCGCTGCTGCAACATCATTGTTGCGTGCTCCGCCATCTTTTCTTCAACCGCTTCTGCGCTCGGAATTTCACACGCTTTGATATCGATGTCGAACTTCCGGGTAATCCGAAGAAGCAAGGTCTTTTCAGTTGGTGTGGTTAGTACAATGTTGGTCCCGTTTTTACCTGCACGGGCTGTGCGGCCGGCGCGGTGTACGAAGTACTCCGGATCCTGCGGCACGTCGAACATGAACACGTGGCTCAGGTCAGAAATATCAATGCCGCGCGCTGCAACGTCTGTTGCTACGAGGAAACGCAGTTCACCTTTCCGGATACGGTCCATCACGCGCTCGCGGGCTTTCTGGTCGAGATCGCCGGAAATTTCGCTGGCGTCGAAACCGTAGTTGCGCAGAAACTTGGCGAGGTACTCTACATCACGCTTGGTGTTTACAAAGATGATGGCTGACTCGGGGCTTTCCATTTCAAAAAGCTTGACGAGCGTCCGGTCTTTGTCCATTTGATCAACCTGATAGTACCGGTGATCAATAGCATCTACACTCACCTGGCCAACGCTAAGCGACAGGAAGCCTGGCTCGTTGAGGAATTCCTCTGCGAGGGTGCGTACGCGCGGCGGCATTGTTGCGCTGAACATGAGCGATTGCCGTTTGCGCGGCAAGAACTTTTTCATTTCGCGCATCGCCGGCAAAAAGCCCATCGAGAGCATTTCGTCCGCCTCATCAAAAATGAGTGCTTCCAGCTTGTGCAGCGAAAAACTCTTGCGATACAGGTGGTCGATAATACGTCCGGGTGTACCAATCACAACGTGTGCGCCTTGCTTGAAGGCAGAGAGTTGGGATTTGTATCGCACCCCGCCATAAACGAGCGCTGCACGTAGGCCATCTTCGGTGGCTTCGCCGCCGGCCATTTTGGTAAACTCCTCGTGTATTTGCCGGGCCAGTTCGCGGGTCGGGCAAAGTATAAGTGCCTGCGTCTCGGGAATGGTTGGGTCAATTTTATCGAAAAGCGGCAGCAGGAAAGCACCCGTTTTACCGCTACCCGTGCGCGACTGTACAATAAGGTCGCGGCCTTCGAGTGCGTAAGGGATTGCTTTTTCCTGGACCGCCATGAGCGAATCCCATCCCGCGGTATCAACAGCCTTTCGAATGGTTGGCGGTAGTTCATCAATAGTGATATCCGGCAGGGGCGGGTCCGGTTCACTAAAAGAGGATACAACGCGATCCTGCCGGGCAGTTTGCTGCGCTTTGGCAGTGAGATCAATTACAGTGGTAAACCTTTGTCTACCAGAATCATCAGATGACATGAAGTTATTAGAACAAAATTCAGTTTTAGAGAGAGATGCCGGCACTGCAATTATTTATACGATGCAGTGGGAATGCTATGCAGCACATGCTACATAGCAAGACCTCCATCAACATGGAGCACATGGCCTGTTATGTAGTCAGCAGCGGGAGATGCGAGAAACAGTACACTATTCGCTACATCTTCGGGGGATGCCGGACGACCAAGGGGTACAGCCCCTAGCATAGCTTCCTGCGCTTTATCAGAAAGCGCAGCGGTCATGTCCGTTGCAACGTATCCTGGGGCTACAACATTCACCGTGACACCACGGCTGCCCAATTCTTTTGCAAGGCTCTTCGAAAATCCAATGATGCCGGCTTTTGATGCCGCATAATTAGCCTGTCCCGGATTGCCCATTACGCCTACTACTGACGATATATTAATAATTTTACCGCCGCGCTGTTTCATCATCGGGCGATAAGCTGCTTTAGAGAAGTTAAAAACACTTTTAAGGTTGGTCCCAATTACGGTGTCCCAATCCTCTTCGCTCATGCGGATCATCAAGCCATCACGGGTTACGCCGGCGTTGTTTACGACAACGTCGATGCTTCCCCAGGTGTCAGTAATCGACTTGATGGTTTCCTGCGCGCCTTCGAAGGAAGCTGCATCTCCCTGGAAGCTCAGTACTTCCGTGCCTTTTGCTTCAAGCTCAGCTTTGAGTGCTTCAGCAGTTTCGGTAGAAGAGCGGTATGTAAAGGCAACCCGTGCACCTGCTGCTGCAAATGCTTCAACCATTGCGCGGCCAATGCCCCGCGTTCCTCCAGTTACCAGGGTACTTTTACCCGTTAAATCCAGCTTCATTTCAAAATACTGTATAATTGATCAATAAGTTACGGTGCCGGCTTCAGGAAGCCTGTCCGTTTTGCGCGGCAACGCCAGCGGCTGACTTCTTCGCCACCTCTGAACCATCGTAAGCCCACTTGAGAAGCGTAGCGCCCCAGGTGAACCCACCGCCAAATGCGGTGAGCACAAGGTTATCACCCTTGCGCAACTCACTTTCCCAATCGCTAAGGCAAAGCGGGATCGTTCCCGCAGTTGTATTGCCGTAGCGCTCAATATTCAACATGACCTTGTCCATGGTCACACCCATCCGGCGCGCCGTGGCATCAATAATGCGCAAGTTGGCCTGATGCGGCACCAGGTAGCGTACGTCATCACCGGTTAGCGAATTACGCTCCATGATTTCAGCGGCAACATCAGCCATACCCTTTACGGCATTTTTGAAGACCGTTTTGCCATCCTGTTTGACATAGTGCAGCCGTGCATCCACCGTCTCATGCGTTGCCGGGTGCAAACTTCCGCCACCAGCCATGCAAAGGGCGTTGACGTTCGACCCATCGGTATATTCGAGGGAATCAAGTACGCCATACCCATCTTCACCGGGCTCCAGGAGGACAGCGCCGGCGCCATCACCAAAGAGCACACACGTGGTGCGGTCGGTGTAATCGATGATTGCAGACATTTTATCTGCACCGATCACCAGCACTTTATCGTGCTTGCCAGAGGCAATAAACTGTGCACCAGATGACAGGGCAAAAAGGAAGCCGCTGCACGCAGCAGACAGGTCGTAACCCCAGGCATTGGTTGCGCCCAGCTGCGCCTGAACGAGGCACGCTGTTGCCGGGAAAACCATATCAGGCGTAACCGTAGCAACAATAATGAGGTCAATTTCTTCAGCCGAGATCCCACGTTTTTGCAGCAATTCCTCAGCAGCCTTGGTTGCCATATAGGATGTTGCTTTATCAGGATCTTTTAAAATCCGGCGTTCGCTGATACCCGTTCGCGTCCTAATCCATTCATCATTGGTATCAACAATCGTTTCAAGCTCAGCGTTGGTCAACCGGTATTCAGGAAGGAAATGACCAACGGCAGTAATAGCAGCACTTCGCATAAAAAAGAGTCAGTAGTGAAACGCACTGGGGAAGTAGGGGTGGGGATAAAATAAGACCTGGCGGGGTCAATCACCGAGAACTTCTGTGATAGCTTCGGGAATATTGTGGCCTACAACACGCGTAGCCGTCAAAATAAGCTGGGTGATTGCACGGGCGGAAGAGCTGCCGTGGCCAATCAATACGTTGCCGTTTACACCCAAGAGTGGTGCACCGCCGTATTCTTCGTAGTTAAAGCGTTTGGAAATAGAACCAAGCAACGTTTTAACCAGGGTTTTCTGGGCATCATCAAACTGCAAGCGCTCCATTTCTTCCATAACAAGCTGGCGCAATACGGTTGTCATACAGCTTTCGCCAAACTTGAGAACGATGTTGCCCACAAAGCCATCGAAGACGATGACATCAGCCGCGTAAAAAAGCAGGTCCCGGCCTTCGATGTTGCCCACAAAATTTACATCGTCGCGCGCTTCGAGCAGGTTAAACGTAGCTTTGATTTGCTCATTCCCTTTGCCGGGCTCCTCACCGATGTTCATCAGCGCGATGGAAGGATTGGTGCGGTCGAGCATGCGCTCAGCAAAGATGGCACCCATCTGTGCAAATTGAACGAGGTGCTCGGGTTTACAATCGACGTTGCTCCCCATATCCACACTGATACTATGGTTTCCCTTGGTGGTAGGGATAAAACCAATCAGCGTGGGGCGCGCTACTTTGGGCAGCCTGCCAAGCGTAAACAAAGAAGCCGCCATCACAGCTCCTGTGTTGCCGGCACTGATGAATGCGTCTGCATCACCATTCTTATGCGCACCCAATCCGATATGGATTGACGACTTGGTCTTGTTTTTTACAGCCGAAGCGGGTGACTCGGCCATCCCGATAACTTCAGGTGCATCTACAAGATGCAGGCCTTTAGGAGTCGCCTCGCCATGTTTCGCGAGTTCTGCGCGCAGCTCAGTTTCGGGTCCAACCAGCAAGACCTCCAGATCTTCGCCGGCTTTAGCAAGGGCTGCGAGTGCACCCTCAACCACAACTCCAGGGGCATGATCTCCCCCCATCGCATCCACAGCAACTCGGATAGGCATAGGTAATCAGTTTGTATTGTTAAATCGCTGAAGATTACACATCCAAAACGGATGTATCAACCCCAGTGATTTAAACATAGCATAGATTTAAACTATGACGATTAAACTATGCGTAATCGGCGCCATCCGCGATTTTACGACCACGGTAGTATCCACAATGTGGACAGGCACGATGACGGAGTTTTGTGTTTCCGCAGTTGGTGCACTCCATGGTCTGGGGGCGGCTCAGGCTACCGTAATAAACGGACCGGCGAGACCTTGTACGTGCTTTTGAGTTTTTTCGCTTTGGATTAGCCATTGTTCACTCTTTACAGCTTCTAGAACCAGATAAAATTTAGCCAAAGGCGGTAGTGTACTCCGATCCTTGCGTCCTGGTTCTCTCTTTTTTCAGGATACGGGCACTATTTTGCCGATGCCTCGCAAATAAATGATGAAGCCGGCTATTCTTCGGCCGCTTCCTCACCCCCATCTGAGCTCAATTTTCGCAATGCCTCCCAACGCGGATCAATCCCGGCCTCACTACCAGCCGGCGCCCCAAACTCCAATGGGATCTCTTCCATGTCTGCCCCGGGCGCAATTTTTCGGGCAGGAATGGAGAGGATGAATGTATCCCGAACAAAGGCAGTCAGATCAATCTCTTCATCAGCATGCCCAATGCGCTGCACCTCATCATCTACCGACTCTCCGTCAACCGAGGGCGTGGCTGAATAAAGCACCTGGTGTTCGCCTTCCACAAGTTGCGTGAACGAAGCGAGCGTCCGGTCGCACTTCAGGTGGGCCTCTGCCTCAGTCTCCAACACAACAAAAATTCGGTTCGGATGAAAATCCACCCGGGCACCTACGTGCAGTTCTTGAAAAACATCCGGATCCAGGCCAAGTGCTTCTGGCGATGGCTGCCATTCAAAATCATGGATTCCGGGCTTGAGCGATTTAATGTCGACTTGGATCATTACAAAACAATATGTTAACCATGCCGCAGCATAAAGAACGCCGGCGACATGTGGCAGGGTTGGCCGTGACCGCGCGCATTTTCACAACGCTTTATCAACCGAGCCAGGCCCGGTTTAGAGACAAAATTAAGCGCGGTTGCAATATCGTTACTCTTCAGGACAAAATTTCTCGGGGTAACTGCTTGATGTTATTCAGCAGAATGTTTACAATTCTTCTCCCGATTTGAGGGAAGGCGTCAGGATGCAAGAAGCATCGGCTCTGTCACTGTAAAGTCCGTCACTGTAAAGTAAGCGTGTTTTTCTTACCAGAAGTCTGCACACCAGGATCCAGCAACACCACATTCTAATGAACAATTGTGCCCAGACCTAACCTGCACCGCAGGGGCACATTAGTGTGAATAACTTGTTCATATTGACCCATAGTACACCAGATAGCGGATCCAGATTGACCACTGCATTGTTTACTTTTTGTCCGAGCGTATTTTTCTGTAGACAGTCCTACTAGAAAACTCGCAAATCAGGCTCAAATACGCATATTGCACTTGTTGAAAACTTGTGTATAACAATGAGCCTTTTGTAAGGATTGTACTGTGGATAACTATGAGCGTAATCCAGGGATGTGAATAACAAGTGCATATCCCCTGTACACAAAACGGACTACAGGCTATCAGGCAATCGTTTGCTTTTATAAAGTAAGACGAAGCTTGCACTTCCAACGCCATTCCAATTGGTCCATTTGTTTCCCTTTCATTGACGACACGCTTACCCTGCTCGACGTGAGTGTGCCCAATTTTTGATGCCCTTACAACATGGAGCTATCGGCAGACGCGGTATGGCAAGAGTGCCTGCAAATCATCCGTGACAACATTAGCAGGCAGAGCTTCAAAACCTGGTTTGAGCCACTCACGGCTGAGAAACTGGTTGAAGAAGACGACGAGACAAGGCTTACGGTAAAATTGCCCAGCAGATTTTATTACGAGTGGCTCGAAGAGCATTACTTTGGTCTGTTAAGCAAAACCATTATGAAAGTGCTGGGTCCCCAGGGCCGGCTCTTCTATAATATTGTCATTGAAAAAGATGACACCGAGAGCGGCTACGAAGGATCGTCTATGCACCTGCCCTCTCGCAAGCCGGCCAACGAGCAACCCCCGGTGCAACGACATCATGGTACCCCCCCAGTCGGTCAGCAGCCCTCCGGACAGCAATGGCAACCGCATACGCAGCGCAACATTCCCCCGGAACCTCCGCGCCCGCATTACAACAACCAGGGGTTTGCACACCAGGCGCCCCCCGCACCACAGTCTCCATTTGCCAATCCATTTGTGATCCCTGGCCTTAAGCCGGCCAAAATCGAGCACAACCTCAATACGTCTTATACTTTTGATCGCTTCATTGAAGGCGATTGTAATCGCCTTGCACGGAGTGCTTCGCTCGCCATTGCACAGCAGCCTGGTGCAACCAGCTTCAATCCTTTCCTTATTTATGGCGGCGTGGGGCTCGGCAAAACGCACATGATCCAGGCCATTGGTAACCATGTACTGGCCAACAACAGCAACCAAACGGTCCTGTATATTTCAAGCGAGCGCTTTACCACTGAATTTGTGCAAGCAATTCAGAACAACCGGGTCAGTGATTTTTCGATGTTTTATCGGCAAATCGACTTGCTGATCGTGGATGACGTGCAATTTTTTGGGGGCAAAGAAAAAACCCAGGAAGAGTTCTTCCACATTTTCAACAGCCTGCACCAGGCTGGCAAACAGATTATTCTTTCAGCAGATCGTCCGCCAAGAGACATCTCTGGAATTGAAGAACGGCTGCTGTCCCGTTTCCAATGGGGCCTCACCGCAGATGTACAGGCACCTGAGTTTGAAACGCGCATTGCAATCCTGCAACGCCAGGCTGAAGATGATGGCATTCGGATTTCGCGTGATGTAATCGAATTTGTTGCGCATCACATCAAGAGCAACATCAGAGAGCTCGAAGGCGCCCTGATTCGGCTACTGGCACATGCAACGCTGCACAAGCGGGAGATTGATCTCAACATGGCCAAAGAGGTACTGCGCGACCTGATCAAGGATACGCGCGTCAACCTCACCATCGACGAGATTCAGCGGATCGCCTGTGAGTACTTCAACATCCCAGAAGACCTTGTTCGTGGTAAAACCCGCAAGCGCGAAGTTGTACAGGCCAGACAGGTAGCCATGTACTTCTCCAAACAGCTCACGCAGCATTCGCTGAAAACAATCGGACTGCATTTTGGCGGACGCGACCACTCTACCGTGATCCATGCCAACCAAAGCGTAGAAGATCAAATCGACACAGATCCAAAGTTTTCTGATACAATTGAGGAAATTCGGCAGCGGCTCGAACTCCGTAGTCGCTAAAGAAGTCGATTTAAAAAACTTGGACCTAAAATTTTTACGCTCAAAAATTTGCAGTAAAGTATTGTTTAAGCGAACTTTACTGCTACCATTTAATTAAAGAGTGGCTATAATAAGATCAGCCTGAATCGATGCTGGTCCTCACTTCTTGTTGTTTGCTTCGGGTTTCTGCACATACAACCCACGTAGCCCACAACCGGAAACCCGTAACCCAAAACTTGATCTGGTCAAATCCATGAAGTTCTCCGCATCCAGTGCTGAACTCCTTCGGGCCTTAAACACCGTCGCCGGCGCTGTTCCTTCCAAAAGCACGTTGCCGATTCTCGAGTGTGTGCTGTTTGAACACGATGGTGATGTACTACGGTTGAGCGCTACTGACCTGGAGATTTCTATTATCCAGTCGCTGCAGGTGCAGTTTGAAAGCAACGGCAGCCCCCGGGGCAACCGCGTTGCCGTACCAGCCAAGCGCCTGCTCGATACGCTGCGCGCCTTACCCAACCTGCCCATTTCTTTTGCTACAGATGATGAGTTCAACATCACGCTGCAAACAGATATGGGTAAGTACAAAATGGTAGGACAGGATGGGGCAGACTTTCCAGCGCTGCCAGAGATTGCCGGCCAGTCCGGTTTCCAGACCAACGGCGAAATTCTCCGCCGCGCTATTCAGAAAACAAGTTTTGCAGTAAGCAAAGACGCCCTGCGGCCGGCAATGATGGGGATCTATTTCCAGATTGCAGCTGACCGCGGACGCATGGTAGCCACCGACGGCCACCGGCTTGTGCGCCTTACCATGGAATCGGTCACCAGCGAACTGCCGTCCAACTACATCGTGCCTGAAAAAGCCATGACCCTGGCAGCACGCGTAGCATCTGATGCAGATTGCGCCGTGATGGTTGACGGTAGCTACGCCAGCTTTGATTTTGGTGCTTGCCGGGTGCTGGCCCGCCTGATCGACGAGAACTACCCTAACTACGAAGCGGTTATTCCGGTAGAAAATGACAAGCGTCTTTCGGTAAATCGCGAAGCTATGCTTGCCGCTGTAAAACGTGTAGGCCTGTATTCTTCCAGTATGACCAACCAGATCCGGCTTGAGATCTCCAATAACCAGGTCAAAATCTCTGCAGAAGATATCGAGCGGTCCAGCAAAGCCCACGAAATGGTTGCTGCCGAATACGACAGCGAAGACATGGTGATCGGGTTTAACGCCGCGTACCTGACCGAGGTATTGGGGCACCTGGATTCAGAAGAGATTGTATTTGAACTGAGCTCACCCAACCGCGCCGGCATCGTCACACCGCTGGAGCAACAGGAAGGAGAAGAACTGCTGATGCTGATTATGCCCGTTATGCTTAACACCTACGCATAAACCCGAGACTTTCGTCAGCTTTTACATTTTATCAAGCAATTTGCTTGCTACACCGGACTTGAAGCCCGCGTGCTGTTGTACCTTTAACAACTGATCGCGGGCTTCTTCTGTTTTCCCACCCGCCAGATAGACCTTGGCAAGCAGGTACCTGATTTCAAGAAGTAGCTCCGGCGACATCGCATCTGCACCAACAAGACCTTCCAATTCTCGTTCAGCCTGCATCAAAACGGCGTCATTATATATATAGTGTAAGAAAAACCAGCGTTGCTGCGACCGCGCATAGCGTTGCGCAACGTCAGAAAATGCCATCAAATAAGACTCATCTCTTGCCATCGACTCCGGCGTACGTACTTCAGCATTAGACCAAATCATGCTCCGCAAATGTGAAGGGTGAGTAGCGTTAAGTTCTGAAGTAGTCAGATAGCCAAGGCGTGCAGTCCCGTTGCTAGAAAATACTACAAAAAGAACCATGGACAGGGTGGCTACACTACCCCACAACTTCCACTTACCCTGAGATGTAGCAAGGACAGTTTTTATACCTGGACGTGGCAGCCGATCTTTACGACGAACGGGTTTCGCCTGTTCTAGCTTATACCCCGCCAGCGCTTCAAACTGCGCAACTGGATCCTGCTGATCAAGCAGTAACGCCATTTGTGCCCTGACTTGTGTATAGCGCTGTGCAACGTCAGGATCCGAGCCAAGCAGTCGCTGCAATGCTCCGTGATCAGATTCGACATCAGTTTCTGTATCCAGAACTGCAATCCCTTGCGGCAGGCTCTTTATGCCAAGTAATTCCTGGGCGGCGAGGTAAGCCATCAACTCATCTTTATGCCCGGGGGTAGATGTATCTGCTTCAGCTATCAATTGGTACAATGCCTTTACATCGTCAAACAGGGATGTATAGCGCGGATGCGCCGCTACATCAAGATGCAGTGCGCGTTGCTCTTCAGTCGAGAGCAGGCCGTATTGCAAAATCTTTTCTTCCAGTGTATTCATAACAATCTTGTGCGGCAAAACGATTTTAGGTATTTCCTTTTAAGACAAACGCCTGTAGGCAGGCATACCTTACCGGTCGATATCTTCACGAAAATCTCTTTTTATTAGCCGGCGCAACAGCCGGTCTTCCCGTAGACGCTTAACAGCTTTGTTCACATAGGAGCGGATTACCTCAACACTTTTCCCCGTAAGGGTACTGATTTCGTCATACGACTTATGCTGAAACAACCGCATCTCAACCACTGACTGCAGGTATCTGGGCAATCGGGCAATAGCACTTTGTAGCACCTGGTGCAATACCATCAGGTCGTCATCAAACGCAACAGGTTCATCGGTGGCACATGTAAAGTCTGCCGGGTTTGTAACTGAACTTTTTTTGTGGGCCCGCAAGTGGTTCACAAAGAAATTGCGACAGATAACGCTGACCCAGCTGGCGTAACGCGAATTATCCCGTATGGTATGCCGGCGATCGACGATGCGTTCAAATACCCGCGCAACAAGCATATCAAAATCAGCGTTATCCAGATCAGAGCTCCGGGAGAACTTGGTGATGAGATTGCGCCAGACATAACAGTACGTCCAGATGTCAACCGCCACGCGATCCTGGTGCCGGCCATGGGCAACCCAGTTCTGAAATGTCGCGTTGGCAGATTGCACGTCATCCAGTTCAAAAGGCAGCCGTGCCAGCAACGCCTCAAGCTTTGCTAAGTGTGTCGTGGATCTCATATGGGGGCAAGGTATGGGCCTGGCGCGTGCAGCAGCCGGCAAGCCCTTATGGTCAGAGAGTGGCGATCGGGCCAGGGAGGGATTGGCGCCGATGCCCCAATAAAGCATAGCTAACGGAAACGTATTCCGTCAATATTGTGGGAAGATTTATGTGTAATAAAACTATATCAAGGTAACAGCGTGTCAGTGCACCCGATTTTTCGGGATCCCCGTTACACTTTGCTGGTTAAAGGCTGGCTCTACAAAGCTGCGGCTTTAACATTTTGTCGTCTATAGTATCTATAGACTGAGTCTTTTGCAGGAAACCCATGAATGTAAATAGCTTCAAAACCTTCAGCGCCAAACCGACCGATATCGAGCGGGAATGGCACGTGGTAGACGCCGAGAATCAAATCGTCGGTCGTCTGGCTTCAAAAGTAGCATCGATTTTGCGCGGCAAGCACAAGCCGAGCTACACCCCGCACATGGATACCGGGGACCACGTAATCATTATCAATGCGGACAAAGTAAAGTTCAGCGGCAATAAAGAGTCTGACAAAGAGTACTTTCGCCACACAGGATACCCGGGCGGCGGCAGAACCCGCACACCAAAAGAGGTTCGCCAGAAAAAGCCTGAATTCATCTTACACAACGCTGTAAAAGGTATGCTTCCCAAAGGGCCGCTTGGCCGGCATATGCTGAAAAAGCTCAAGGTTTACGCTGGTGCAGAACATCCGCACGAAGCACAGAACCCCAAAGCTTTAGCTGTATAACTTTGGTTATCTAAACAGCCCTTTTCCTGGGTACCTGCTATATAGACGCATTTGAACGAATAAGTTAACCTTATAATTATGTCTTCACCCGTACAATATGCTGCAATTGGCCGACGCAAGACGTCGGTTGCGCGTGTATACTTGCGCAGTGGCAACGGCAAAATCGTTGTCAACAAACGCGCTATCGAGGATTACTTTCCCCTCGCATGGCGCCGCAAGCAGATCCTGAAACCGCTGGACATCACAGAAAACTCCGGCAACTTCGATCTGGTCATCAACGCACGTGGTGGTGGTTCAACCGGACAGGCAGAAGCAATCCAGCTTGGTATTGCTCGCGCGCTGATCCAGTTCAACGAAGAATTTCGTAAACCACTCCGCGACGCCGACATGGTTACACGCGATCCGCGCATGGTTGAACGTAAAAAATACGGACAGCCAAAAGCACGTAAACGTTTCCAGTTCAGCAAGCGCTAGCGCTGTTTGGGCACTATATATGCAGCCTTGCCCACCTGCAACATATTACTAATCAATCATACAGTTGGATACCGGAACGGGTGGCCTGGCACAAGCAGTGCAGAGGTCTGTTCGGGTAAATGAAAACTGTAGGTGCAAAAACCCGATAACATCATGAGTGAAGTATCGCAAGGCACAAACCGTGTCTCTGTAGAACAACTGCTTAAAGCAGGTACGCATTTTGGTCACCTGACCCGTCGCTGGAATCCTAAGATGAAGCCTTTCATCTTCATGGAGCGCAACGGGATCCACATCATCGACCTGATGCAAACACAGTCCGCACTGGACCAGGCAGCAGAAGCAGCTGCACGGTTCAGTAAAATGGGACGCAAAATTCTCTTCGTAGGCACAAAGAAGCAGGCGCGCGACATTGTCCGCAAACACGCTGAGTCCTGCGGATCTCCCTTCACGGTTGAGCGCTGGCTTGGTGGCACGCTTACCAACTTCCAGACAATCCGGAAAAGCATTCGGCGTATGGAAGGGATCCAGAAGATGCAAGAAGACGGCACCCTGGATCAGCTGAAGAAGAAAGAACGCCTCATGAAATCCCGTGAGCGCGACAAGCTTGACAAAGTCCTCGGTGGGATCGCCAAAATGGCCAAGCTTCCTGGCGCAGTATTTATTGTGGATATCAACCGCGAACACATCGCTGTAAAAGAAGCCCGGAAACTTGGTATTCCCATTATCGCAATTGTTGATACCAACTGCGACCCGGATCTGGTAGACTTTGCTGTACCGGCCAACGACGATGCCCTGAAGTCAATCGACCTTATCACTTCCGTAATTGCTGCTGCATGCGCTGAAGGCTCCAAATCAAGAGAAATTGAGGAAGCCTCCAGAAAAGCTGAAAAAGAAAAACGCAAAATGGACGAAGGTGAAGGCGACAAGCCGGCTGAGAAAAAGAAAACCAGAAAAACCAAAAAAGCCGCGCCTAAAGCAAAAGCCGCAAAAGAAGAAGCACCCAAAGCCGAAGCCGCAAAAGAAGAAGCGCCCAAAGCTGAAGCTGCTAAAGAAGAAGCGCCCAAAGCTGAAGCCGCTGAGGAAAAACCTGCAGCAGCTGAAGAAGCCGCTAAAGAATAGCACCAGCCGCAATTTACAACTTGTAAATGCGCAAACCCTGCCGGCAATATAGCAGGAATAAAAGGTGCTTGGCCGGCATGCCTCCTTTGGAAAAACGAACGCTTAAAAACGTAACGCTAGACAATGTCGATCTCCGCAAAAGATGTAAAGCGACTCCGGGATACAACCGGGGTGGGCATGATGGACTGCAAAAAAGCACTGGTTGAAACCAACGGTGATTTTGATGCAGCAATAGATCTCCTTAGAAAAAAAGGACAGAAAGTAGCCGCTAAAAGAGCTGAAAAAGAAGCCAAAGAAGGCCTCATTGTCACAGCTGTTAGCTCAGACTCAAAAATTGGCGTCATCGCCGAAGTCAACTGCGAAACAGACTTTGTTGCGCGTGGTGATGACTTCTCTGGTTTTGCTAAAAAAGTAGCCGAAATTGCGCTCAGCGAAAAGCCGGCAGATATCAACGCACTCCACGCTGCCACCTATGATGGCAACGATTCTGTGCAAGATGCAATGCTCTCGCTTACCGGGCGCGTTGGCGAGAAGGTAGATATTCGTCGCTTCGCAGTGAGTAGCTCTGCAGGCACTATCGTTCCTTACATTCACCCGGGCTCGCGCCTTGGCGTTCTCGTTGAAATGTCAGGGGACGGCAATGCCGCAGAAGCCGGCCGCGACGTAGCCATGCAGGTTGCAGCACTTAACCCCGTAGCAACACGCAGCGAAGAGGTCTCTGACGACATCAAGGAAAAAGAGATGGAAATCGCCCGTGAAGCAGCACGCAACGAAGGCAAACCAGACAACATCATCGATCGGATTGCAGAAGGCAAACTCAAGCGCTTCTACAAAGACAACGTGCTGATCGAGCAGCCTTTTGTAAAAGACTCATCTGTTACCGTGAAAGAAATGCTGAAGCAAGCAGACGTAGACGTCACCGGCTTCCTTCGGTTTGCTCTCGGAGATTGATTTAACCAACCGTTGTACAGGCCCGGCACTCGCCGGGTTTGTGCATTACGGGTGTTGACATAGGCGTGAATATGGCAGAGGCAGACAGCGTAACACAAACACTCAAATACAAACGTATCTTACTCAAACTCAGTGGCGAAGCCCTGTTGGGAGATAAGCCTTTCGGCATCGACCATAAAGTATTGAGCAAATACGCAAAAGCAATTCGGGAGGCCGTAGATCTTGGCCTGGAACTCGCCATAGTCATTGGCGGTGGCAATATTTTCAGGGGAATCGACGCAACAGATGGCATGAAGCGGGCCCATGCTGATTATATGGGTATGTTGGCCACGATGATGAACGCAATGGCCCTGCAAGATGCGCTGGAGCAAAACGGATTACGTACCCGTCTACAGTCCAGCATTCATATGCAGGAAATTGCTGAACCCTTCATCCGCCGGCGCGCGATTCGGCACCTCGAAAAGGGCCGTATTGTTATTTTTGGAGGTGGTACCGGGAATCCATACTTTACCACCGATACTGCAGCATCCCTGCGCGCCCTTGAAATTGACGCAGACGTCATCCTCAAAGGCACTCGCGTAGATGGTATTTTTACTGCAGACCCTGAAAAAGACCCATCAGCAACACGCTTTAAAGAAATTGACGGCAGTGAAGTCATCAAAAAAGACTTGCGCGTGATGGACATGACCGCTTTTACGCTCTGCAAAGAATCAAATAAGCCGATTATTGTATTCAATATGAATAAACCCGGCAACCTGGTTCGTGTAGTAAAAGGCGAAGAAATCGGGACGCTTGTCCACTGGAACGGACAAAATTAACGACACCAACTTATTTCGGGATTTTTACCCCGAAAACATGAGGGAGCAACATGCTTGACGAAATGATCCAGATGATCCTTGACGATGCTAAGGAACGTATGGAAAAAGCGCTTGATCACTTGCACCGAGAACTTACAAGTATTCGGGCCGGCCGCGCGTCGCCGGCGATGCTTGAAAACATCAAGGTTGATTATTACGGTTCTATTACACCGCTCAACCAGATGGCAAGTGTATCCGCGCCCCAGGCAGACTTGCTGGTTATTCAACCCTGGGATGCAAGTGCATTGGGCGAAATTGAAAAAGCCATTATTTCCTCGAATTTGGGCGTAAACCCGTCCAACGACGGTTCACTGATCCGCGTCCCTATTCCGCCACTTTCAGGAGAGCGCCGTACCGAGCTGGTCAAAACAGCAAAAAGCCGGGTTGAAGACGGGCGCATTTCGATTAGAAATATCCGCCGGCAATTGAAAGACGAAATCAAGTCTATCCAGCAGTCGGAAAATCTGCCGGAAGACATGCGGTATGAAGGGGAAGAGCAGCTACAGAAGCTGACCGACGCCTACGTTAAGAAAACTGACGAGCATTTGAGCCGCAAAGAAAAAGAAATCATGGAGGTTTAACCCCGCATTTCTTAAGTACGCACATTTATCCAACCAGGATACTTACTGGCATTCGCACAATTTCAGTTCAACATGGAGAGGTGACCGAGTGGTTGAAGGTGCACGCCTGGAAAGCGTGTGTGCCCTAACGGGTACCGAGGGTTCGAATCCCTCTCTCTCCGCCACATGCCAGTGTATCCTGGCCGGGTAGCGCATAAGCCACCCGGCTTTTCTATATACAAATACTTCTTAGCCTATGATTGCTAGTATGACAGGGTTTGGGCGCGGTCAGGCGCAAACCGACAGTCTGGTTGTTACTGTAGAGTTGCGATCTGTGAACAGCAGATACTGTGAAGTTAGTGCCCGACTCCCCCGTCAACTGGCCGAATACGAAAACAACATCCAAAACCTGGTCAAACAATCCGTCACCCGTGGTCGGATTAATTTGCAGTTCCAGATCGAAAGCGCAGAAGATACCGGCGCACCCATGCAGGTGCACAAGGAAACGGTGTCTGCCTATCTGAAGCTTCTAAACCAGGTAAGAGATATTGCTGGCATCGAAGCGCCGGTATCCCTCGCACATCTGCTTACGTTTCCAGACATCATCAAATCCCTCGATGATTCAGCAGAAGCCAATGAAGTGCTCTGGAAAGCCGTTAAGGCTGCTGTGCAAAATGGACTTGAGAACCTCAAGGCCATGCGCATCAAAGAAGGCAGTGCACTCAAGAAAGATCTCGAAGAGCGCCTTAACATTATTGAAGACCGGCTCAAAAAGGTTGAGGTACGGGCACCTGAACGCGTCGAGGAGTCTCGCGCCAAACTAAAGGACCGGCTCCGAGAAATTTTTGAAGACGATCGCATCGACCGTGACCGCATTGAGCTTGAAATCACATTGCTTGCTGACCGACTCGATGTTACCGAAGAATGTGTACGCCTGCATTCGCACCTCCAGTTGTTTCGCGATGCCTTACAATCATCTGATCCTGTTGGCCGCAAACTGAACTTCATCACGCAAGAGATCAATCGTGAGATCAATACGATAGGATCCAAAGCAAATGACAAGCGTGTTGCACATATTGTTGTTGAAATGAAAGAGGAGTTGGAGAAAATCCGCGAGCAGATTCAAAACCTTGAATGACACAAATAGAGCTCAAATACGGCGCTATTGTACTCACAGCACCTAGCGGATCGGGCAAGTCAACCATTGCCCGGCATCTGGAAGAAGCCATATCCGGCTTGCGTTTTTCAGTGTCTGCAACAACACGCCCCCCCCGAGAAGGCGAAGCTGATGGGGTGCATTACCACTTCCTATCTGAAGAAAATTTCCGGAAAGCTATAGATGCCGGTGAATTCCTCGAATATGAAGAAGTATACCCCGGCAGGTTTTATGGCACCCTGTTTGAAGAAATAAAACGCATAGATGAAGAAGGGCCCGTGTTGCTGGATATTGACGTAAATGGCGCCATGCGCATGAAGTCATTTGCCGGCAATTCTGCACTGGTACTTTTCATCCACCCGATGTCGATCGAGGAACTGAGCAAACGCCTCCAAAATCGAGGTACGGAGTCGCCAGATTGGCTCGCTGAACGGATAAAGCGCGCCGAAATGGAGTTAACGTTTGCAGAAAAATGTGATCATGTCATCTACAATGATGTCCTCGAGGATGCGGTAACGGAAACATTGCAAGTTGTTAATCAGTTCTTGAAGGCCAAACAAGAACAAATGGCGCGCACCTGACGCTTCGGTAGACGCGCTTGTTCTCAGAAAACCAACCCAATCTTTTATACCTATGGCGATCAAAACAATCGACGTAACCACGCTCGCAGCTGATACCGGTGGCATTTACGAAGCTGTAGCCATCATCGCCAAACGTGCCCGTCAGGTATCTTCTAAAATGAAAACGGACCTGGACGAAAAACTTTCTTACTACGAAGGTTTTGGCCCGGAAATGGAAGACGCCCGCATGACGGAAGAGCAGATTCGTACGTCTATCGAATACGAGAAAAAATCCAAGCCAACGGAAGTTGCCATCGATGAAATGATGGAGCACGAAGTATATTTCCGTAATCCAAACGAAGAAGGCGCATAACCCGTCTGCTGCGCACTTAACTTCTTCTATGACTACCTCCCTCAGCGGCAGCAAACTGGTGCTCGGTGTATCCGGCAGCATTGCTGCGTACAAGGCAGCAGAACTTGTCCGGCTGCTCAAAAAAGCCGGCGCCGAGGTTCAGGTAATCATGACGGCTGATGCAGAACGCTTTATTCCTGCGCTAACGCTTAGCACCCTATCTGGCAAAAACACCCTCGTCGAAATTTTCCCCGAACAGGCGGAAGGTACCTGGACCCAACATATTGAACTGGGCCTTTGGGCGGATCTATTTGTTGTCGCACCAGCAACTGCGCAAACGATTGCAAAACTGGCACACGGTTTTTGTGACAATATGCTCACGGCCGTAGCCCTTGCAGCGCGTTGCCCCATGCTTGTTTGTCCGGCCATGGATCACGACATGTACGTGCACCCGGCTACGCAAGCGAACCTGAAAACCCTCGACGCACATGGCTACCATATAAAGCCGCCAGAGCATGGCGAGCTAGCCAGCGGCCTGATTGGCACCGGCCGGCTACCAGCACCAACAGCAATTGTCGACGAAATTGCAAAAACGATTGCGCTTCAGCAAAGTACAGCGTCATTGCAAGGCCAGCACGTATTGGTGACTGCAGGTCCAACACAAGAATCCCTCGACCCTGTTCGCTTTATTTCCAACCATTCAACAGGCACAATGGGGTATGCCCTGGCAGCGGCAGCCCAACAACGCGGAGCCACGGTCACGCTCATAAGCGGACCAACCGATCTGGAAACTCCAGCCGGTGTACAGCGCATTGATGTACTCTCAGCCGCAGACATGGCCGGCGCTGTTGCAAAACATGACGATGCCCACATGGTGATCATGACCGCAGCGGTTGCTGATTACACGCCGGCGGAAAAAGCACAGCGCAAAATCAAAAAAGGCGCCGGCGACCTCAATCTTACGCTTACCCGTACCCAGGATATCCTGGCCGGCCTCGGTGCCAACAAAAAGCCCGGTCAAGTACTGGTTGGCTTCGCACTCGAAACTGACAACCTCGAAGAAAACGCACGAAGGAAGCTCGAAAAGAAAAACCTGGACTGGATTGTGCTCAACAGCCCCAACAACGCAGGTGAAGGCTTTGGCACAACAACCAACCGGGTAACCCTTTTCAGCGCTACAGGTACACAAAAATCACTGCCGCTCATGGATAAAGCACAGGTAGCTGTAGCCATTCTCGACGAGATTGAAGCTTCAACGAAGCATTCGCTGTAAGGCTGATTTTTCATATCTTGCTGAAGAGTGCCGCTGCCCTGTTTATTCATTGCATCTCTGCTGGCTTATGCAAGACATCATCAAAGAACTACGCAGTGCCCTTGAACTCCAACATGCCATCCAGGGTACGCTCGTACCGCTTGGTAGTAGCGATGTACCCGAGGCACCCGTTGTAGCACATGAAGCATCAACTGACAAGGATACAGCAGATAAGGCAACTGTTGTGATCGCACCACCAGCAGATGCAAACCCGGCACCGGTTTCTTCTGCGCCAGTCGCTGTGGATCAAGCTCCAGATGCTTCGATTACTGAAAAACCAACCGTTGTTATCGCAGGCAATGCAGAAAAACAGACGGTGCCAGCGCCATCCGACGCGCCGACAGTTGTTAAAACACAGACGCCTCCTGCAACAGAGCACCCATCCAACGCAGATCTATTTGGTAATAAAACTGATCCAACGCGTGACAGTAGTTTGCCCCCAGCTGAGCGCATCGCAGCACTCATTCCAGCAGATTCGCCGCTACACGCCATGCAAACCATGGAAGAAGTTGCGGCATACGTATCCAGCACCGTACTTATTCCATTGGATGCGAAGCGGATCAATCCTGTGTTTGGGGTAGGTAACCCGACAAGCGACTTGCTCGTCATTGGAGAAGCGCCCGGTGCTGATGAGGATAAGCAAGGTGAGCCTTTTGTAGGCCGCGCCGGCCAATTGCTGAATAAAATTCTCGGAGCCATCAACTTTGCCCGGGAAGATGTGTACATTGCAAACATCCTGAAAAGCCGGCCGCCCAACAACCGGGATCCGCAACCTGATGAAATTGCCGCGCACATTCCGATTTTATACAAACAAATCACACTGATCAAACCGAGATTGATTTTGTGTGTAGGCAAAACAGCCGGCAATACTTTGCTGAACAAAAAGAGTTCGCTGGGTGCTCTCAGGGGTAAATTCAACGACTTCTATGGCATTCCGACGATGGTGACCTACCATCCGGCTGCCCTGCTCCGGAACGAGCAATGGAAACGTCCGACCTGGGAAGATGTAAAGCTGCTACGCCAGAAATACGATGAACTTACAGGTTAACAAGGGCGTAGCAATTTTCTGTCTCCCGCGGTTGTTGCCAATACCAGCAGGCTGCAAACGATAATCTCAAAAAAAGAACGCCGTGTCTGACCAGGAAGAACTCAAATCAAACCGCATCAACATCAGCGAAGAAGGCACGCGGTACCCCATCGAGAAAATGACGAAGCAAAACCGGGCTGTTCGCAACAGCGGCCGGCAGATGCTCGAAAAAAGCGGCCGCGTTCCGCCACAAGCCATGGAAGTTGAGCAATCCGTGCTTGGCGCCATGCTCATCGAAAAGACCTCGATTCCGAAAGCCATTGAAATTCTGGCTGCTGACGCGTTTTACCAGACCAAACACGAAATTATATACAGCGCCATCCTGAGCCTGTTTGAACGCGGCAACCCGGTTGATCTCATCACACTCACAGAGGAGTTAAAGCGACGCGGGACACTCGAAGAAGTAGGAGGCGCCTACTACCTGACTGAGCTAACTACGCGGGTCGATACAGCGGCAAACATCGAGTACCACGCACGCATCATCGCGGAGAAGTCGCTGATGCGGAAGATGATTGAGACCATGACAGGGCTCATCGGCAAAGCATACGACCCCAGTACAGATGCCTTTGAATTACTGGATGACTCCGAACGAGAAATTTTCCATATTTCAGATAGTCAGTTACGCAAGCCGGCAACATCGCTGAATGACATCCTCAAAGGAACGCTTGCCAACCTGGAATCTGTGCACGGCCAGGAAGGCGGCATCACCGGCGTGCCAACCGGTTTTACGCGGCTGGATGACATGACAGGCGGCTGGCAAAAAACTGACCTTATTATTATTGCAGCGCGTCCCTCAATGGGTAAAACGGCGTTTAGCCTCGCCATGGCGCGCAACGCAGCGCTGCACCCCGAGCAAGCTGTTGGCGTGGCTATTTTCTCCCTGGAGATGGGCTCACACCAGTTGGCGCAACGTCTCTTGACATCGGAAGCCAGGGTAGACGCCCAGGCAGCCCGAACAGGCCGGCTACCCGATGATGACTGGCCCAAGCTTGCAAAAGCAGCCGGCCGGCTTTCAGCTGCTCCGATCTACATTGACGACACCCCGAGTCTGGGTATCCTCGAACTCCGCGCCAAGTGCCGGCGATTAAAAGCGGAGTTTGATATCGGACTTGTTATCGTGGATTACCTGCAGCTGATGCATGGCTCTACTTCAGGACGCACCAACCGTGAGCAAGAAATTGCACAGATCTCCAGGTCGCTAAAAGGCCTGGCAAAAGAGCTTGACGTACCCGTGATCGCCCTTTCCCAGCTCAGCCGCGCCGTAGAATCGCGAGGCGGTGACAAACGCCCCCAGCTTTCTGATCTCCGTGAAAGCGGTAGTATTGAGCAGGATGCTGACGTAGTGGCGTTTATTTACCGCGCTGAACGCTACGGCATTACGGTTGATGAAAACGGGCAGTCTACGGAAGGGATGGGAGAAATTATTATTGGCAAGCAGCGTAACGGCCCGATTGGCAATGTGCAGTTGGCGTTTGTTAACCAGTATGCGCGGTTCGAAAACTTGCAGTCTTACTACCAGGATGCAGGAGGAGGCTATGAATTTGGCGCTGGTGGTCCACCTCCCTCAATGCCACCCCCACCGCCAGCAGGTGAAGGCGCACCGTTTTAAGCTGAACCATGTTGCCTCGTTTTTCGTGGCTACAAGGACTTGTGCACGCCCCTCACCGCACACACCAAACACAGAAGAGGCTGAATATCCGTTGCTTTAGCGCGGGACATTCAGCCTCTTTCAGGTTTTAGACGATCGTTACAGCGCTTAGTTGGCTGCGATGTTTACGGTAAACGTAATGTCGATGTCAGATTCGTCACTCTGTGTCACACCGTCTTTTGGTGCGTCATCGTAGTGACTCAGGACAACATTCATGGAAGCAGTGGTTGCATCACCTGCGCTAACTGCTACCGTGTAATCGAGTCCCAAAGGCAAGCCATTGCCATCTGTATCGTTGATGGTAACGGCCAGACGACCAGCGCCGGCGCCAGAAGCTGAGTACCAGAACTGGTGCTCATCATCTTCTTCCTCAATCTCTTCCGTGATATCTTCACCATTAAGGTCATCACGAAGTTCAATTGAACCGGTGTAGGTTGTGCCAGCTACCAGATCGATATCATCAATGGATACGTTTGAACCGTCTCCGTTGGGATCTCTCCAAATAGCTATTACATCTGTACCACCACCCTGTGGGGAAAGCGTCAGCGTTACTGTGGTAATAAGTTCTTCTTCACCAGGACCATCATCATCTGGATCGTCAGAGTCACATCCAACAGCAACAAGCGCCAGCATAAGAAAGAGCGGTAAATAAAGTTTGGTTTTCATTTTGAGTAATGCAGATTGATTAGTGTTTGGATTTTCCCAGTGGCACCTGCATCCTGAAGACCAGGCTCCGACCGGGATCGTCAATGAAATACCGGAATCGACTTAGATAATCCCGATATCCGGTGTTGAGTACGTTTTGAACCGATAGATTAACCCGAACAGGCGCATCGCTGAACAACAGTG
>JBCCIM010000002.1 GCA_039111535.1 Bacteroidota bacterium
CCTTGCAACTGCTGCTTTCTTGCTGCTGCACATCATTCTTGTTATCGGGCCCCTCTGCCGGCTAAACCCAAAATTTCTGCCCCTGCTGTACAACCGGCGACACATGGGCGTTTCCATGTTTATCCTTGCGCTGGCACATGGCATATTCAGCATTATCCAGTTTCACGTACTGGCAGACCTGAATCCGCTGATAAGCATCCTCGTGAGCAACGGACAATATTCAAGCCTCGCCAACTTTCCTTTTCAGCCCCTCGGTTTGCTTGCGCTTGCTATTTTATTGTTGATGGCTGTTACAAGCCATGATTACTGGCTCAGCAATCTATCAGCACCCACCTGGAAAGCGTTGCACATGCTTGTGTACGTCGCATACGGATTAATCGTACTGCACGTCGCGTTTGGTATCTTGCAAGCTGAAACAAGTCCGATTCTTACCGGCCTCATGATCGCAGGGTTTGTGCTGGTATTGGGCCTTCACCTGGTTGCTGCATTCAAAGAAACCGCTGCAGATCAGCCCCTACAAACAAGCGAAGAATTTGTCGCCGTTTGTCGTGTGGATGAGATTCCCGAGAAGCGCGCAAAAATTGCAACCCTCGCTGGAGACCGCGTAGCCATCTTCCGGTATGACGGCAAAATCTCAGCTGTTGCCAATGCCTGCCAACATCAGAATGGTCCACTCGGCGAAGGGCGAATCATTGACGGCTTCATCACCTGCCCCTGGCATGGGTTTCAGTATTGTCCACACAATGGACAGTCGCCGGCACCTTTTACTGAAAAAATTCCCACGTTCAATGTGAAAATTGAAAACGGGCAGGTTTGGGTTGCCACGCGTCCCAACAAAGCCGGCACGGAAGTGCAACCGGCTATCATTCAAGCTTAACGAACCAGTAATCCTGTGAACAACGACGATTTCTATATTGGCTACCTGGAAAAAGCGCCGGCCCCTGTTGGACGGTTCACCAGGACAGTGGTTATCTCGCTTTTCGTACTGACAGCAGGCATTGCCCTGCTGGCTGTTACTGGCCAAAAGGCATTCCTGCCCAGCACCTTTGAGTTTCTCCAATACCAGACCTTTACGGGTACATTCCACAGCCATCCGTATCCCATGTTACAGGTAATGGAGTCGACAACCGTTGGTGGTGTGCCGACCTACCAGCACTATTATCTGGTCAAAGAAGGTAAATTTGGGACGCAAGATCTCGCAGCGACCTACGAGGGGAAGCGGGTTACCCTGGAGGGTTCGCGGATTTATCGCGACAACCAGGAAATGATAGAGATAAAAGCTGGAACGCTGCAGCTTGATGAGGGCGAATCACCATTGCCAAAAGCCGGCGCGCAAAGCCTGGGCACCTTCACGTTGCGGGGGGAAATTGTCGACAGCAAGTGTTTCCTTGGCGTTATGAACCCGGGTAGCGAAAAACCCCATCGGGCGTGTGCAACCCGCTGTATCAGCGGAGGCATTCCTCCACTATTTGTTGTTCGGGATGAAGCAGGCAACTTAAGTTACCTGCAACTCCAGGCCACAAATGGCAGTACCGTAAATCAGGATGTTCTGGACATGGTCGCTGAGCCTGTGGAAATAACAGGCGAAGTCCTGCAACTCGAAAACATTTTGATCTTGCAAGCAGATCCTGCTACCTACCTGAGACTGAACAGCTGATATCCCGAATGTTTATTCGAGGCTAACCCACCTTCATCATGAGTGCTTTACCCAAAACACGCATCCCACTCGATGCGGTATATCCGCGGTTTACTACCTACCTGCCACCCGGTGTTATCAGGGATGGAAAGTATGAATTACGCTTTGCCAGCACGCGCGAAGAACTTGACGCTATAGAACGATTACGCTTCGAAGTGTTCAACCTCGAACTGGAAGAAGGTCTCGCTTCATCGTACGATACGGGCAAGGACGAAGACCTGTTTGACCAGGTTTGTCATCATATGATGATATACAAAGCGTCAGCTGGCGTTGTTGGTACGTATCGCTTTCAAACAGCAGAAATGGCCCGAGAAAGCGGGCTGGGTTTTTACTCAGCATCTGAATTTGATTTATCAACTTTGCCTGAAGAGGTAGTAGCGCAAGGCGTAGAACTGGGACGCGCGTGTATTGCAAAAGAACACCGCAGCCTCAAGGTACTGTACCTCTTATGGAAAGGCATTGGCATGTACCTGATGCACAACCAGCGACGCTATTTGTTTGGATGTACCTCACTTACCAGTCAGGACCCGGCTGAAGGCCACGGGGTGTACGAGTTGTTGCACAAACAGGGCCATGTTCACCCCGGCATCGAGGTAAAGCCCCAACCAGACTTTATCTGTGAAACGAACCCCAAAAAAGCCCACTCAAAACCCAGGGTGCCACGGTTAATGCGGGCTTACTTGAGTCTGGGAGCAAAGGTTTGCAGCCCGCCGGCACGCGACCAGATGTTCAAAACCATCGACTATTTCACGCTCTTCGACACAAGCCGACTAACTGACCAGGCAAAGTCGTATTTTATGCTAAAATAGTGCGCCTGGTATAGCTTATCGCTCTCATTCGTCTACCCGTGATGAATATGCGGACACTCCGCGCATCATACAGATTGCTCCTGCTCTGTTTGCTCACAGCCATCCTCACCGTTATATGGCTGGGTCGCATTCCATTGCTTCGAGCAGAAAAGAGGAATCCCTGGCGGGGTACCATGGTTGGGCTATGGGCGCGAAATGCCATTCGCATCCTGCATATACGCATTACGGTCAACGGGACACCGCCGGCGGCGCCTTTTTTCTTGGTATCCAACCATCTGAGTTACCTGGATGTCATACTGTATCAAACGCAGATGCCTTGCGTATTCGTAGCAAAATCGGAAGTAGCACACTGGCCGGTTGTTGGCTGGCTTGCACGCGCCATTGGCACCCTGTTCATCAACAGAAGAAGCCGGCGAGATGTTGTGCGCGTAAACCAGGAAATACAACAAGCCCTCACAAGCGGCGATGGTGTGATCCTGTTCCCCGAAGGGACCTCAAGCAAAGGGGAAACCGTACTGCCATTTAAATCGGCAACCCTGGCAACCGTCACCAATATGGGATACCCGGCCTACTATGCCTCGGTTACCTATAAAACACCAGAGGGCGAACCACCCGCACAGCAGGTGATTTGCTGGTGGGGAGACATGACGTTTGCCGACCATGTTTTCAATATGCTGAAGCTCCCCTACTTTGAAGCCACCGTCACTTTCGGAGCCGGGGCTGTAGCTACCACCGATAGAAAAGAAATGGCCCACCTGCTGAATGCACGTATTGTAGACAGCTTCGTGCCAGTAGTATAAACTTGAATATTATGATCCATCTAAAGAATCTTATAGAAAACAACGTGCTGTGCCTTGAACAAGGCATCCAGTTGCTGCGCGAGATGGAGGATGCTGTGTACACCCACACCGCATCTCCTGTGTATAGCAGCGGCATCGGCGATCATTACCGGCACTGCGTAGAACACTACCTCTGCTTCCTTGATGGTATCGACGCTAGAAGCATCGATTATGATGCGCGAAAGCGTGACCTGCGTATTGCAACCGAACGTGCTTACGCCATCGAAATCACACAGCAAATTATAGCACGACTCGACAAAATTGCCTGCAGCGGTGTTGCCCTGCGTGTCAAAATGGATTGTAGACTTGATGATGAAGAGGGTGCCATCTGGACGGACTCAACGCCGGAGCGCGACCTCCAGTATCTGCAGGCCCATACCATCCACCATTACGCGCTGATTGCCATGATCTTGCGTTTGCAGGGCCGGGAGCCGGGTGAAGGCTTTGGCGTTGCACCCTCCACGCTGACTTATCGAAAACAACGCCAGACCCAAGCGGCATGAGCCCTGAACGTGAAGAGGATGACCCGCTGGAAAACACACCTGTAAAGAAGAGCCGCTGGCGATACGTTGCCGGCGTTTTTCTATTACTCCTGCTCGTCTCTCACATCATCCGCTGGACCCAACGCGATGCAATCAACCTGCGAAGCGATCAGATAAGCCTGGATTTGCCCGTTGTAGAGCGCAATAAAACGGGCGATGAAGTTGTAACAACTGCGTATACCTTGCTGGAGCCAGACAGCGCGCGCTATCCCAATCCTGCTACGCTGGTCCTCCTCCATGGCAGCCCGATGGCTTCGATGTCGATGATGACATTGGCCCATACCCTGCCCGACTCGTTCCGCATCCTCGTCCCGGATCTGCCGGGCTTTGGACGCTCAACGCGCCGCATTCCCGACTATTCGGTCGACGCCCACGCAGTGTACCTCAATGCGATGCTTGATTCACTCGGCATCGGCGAGGCCCATTATGTCGCGTACAGCATGAGCGGCGGTGTTGCCCTGCAAGCCTATGCGCGCGCGCCCGAAAAGGTAGCTTCCGTTGTGATGTTGTCCGCCATTGGTGTGCAAGAGCTTGAGTTGCTGGGCAGTTACCTGATGAATCACGCAGTGCATGCCCTGCAGCTTGGTTTTATGTGGAGTTTGCAAGAGCTAACGCCACACATGGGCTTTATGGACGAAGCCATTCTCAACACATCCTATGCCCGCAATTTTTATGACACAGATCAACGCCCGCTTCGAGAAATCCTGACTCAGTTTGAACCGCCGATGCTGATAATGCATGGCGAGAAGGACATGCAGGTCCCGCTGGACGCAGCCATTGAGCATGCGCGCATTGTACCACAAAGCGAGCTGGCGCTGTTTGATGGTGGGCACGGACTGGTGTTCAATCCGAACGCTGGCTTCATAGAAAGCCTCACCGGATTTATAAACAAGGTAGAACGCGATGAAGCCGCAACGCGCAGCACGGCAACGCCGGCACGCATCGCGGCAGCAAATGTCCCGTTCCAGAAAGAGGCCTTCCCCAAGGCTGAAGGATTGACCTTGCTGGTTTACATGTTACTGATTGCGCTTGCAACCCTGGTTACGGAAGATGGCGCAAGCATTGGTGCCGGCCTGCTGGTAGCCCAGGGCACAATGAACTACTTCCCGGCAATGCTTGCCTGCCTCATTGGCATCGTGGTGGGTGACGTATTGTTGTTTCTGGCCGGCCGACACATCAGCGGCCCGATGCTTTCGCGGCGTCCATTTCGGTGGTTCTTCAGTAAAGACGCAATTGCAGGTGCTTCGCGATGGTTGGAGCGACGCGGCGGCGCCGTAATTATTGCAAGCCGGTTTATTCCCGGGAGTAGATTGCCGACCTACGTAGCAGCCGGCTCATTGGGGCTACCGCTGTGGAAATTCCTGCTCTATTTCATCGTCGCATCCATTTTATGGACGCCGATGTTAGTCTGGCTAGCGGTTATTTTTGGCGAACAGTTGCTCACGCAGTTTCTCGATGTTTATGAGACCTATGCCATCTGGGTATTTCTCGGGTTGCTCGTTGGCTTATTGGGACTCTTCAAAGTTGTTGTGCCGTTGTTCAGCCACGAAGGCCGGCGGTCTCTGGTTGGTAGCTGGCGCCGGCGCCGGCAGTGGGAATTCTGGCCCATGTGGCAATTCTACCCCCCCATTGTGCTGTACGTCCTGTATCTGGGCCTGCGCTACCGCTCTTTCACCCTCTTCACAGCAGCCAACCCTGGCATCGACCTCGGCGGGCTGGTTGGTGAATCCAAAGCAGATATCCTCAACAAGTTGGCTGACAGTAGCAAATATGTAGCACGGTTTGCAGCAATCCCTGCACGAAAAAACGTGGCTGATCGGGTCGAAAAAGTCACCCGGTTTATGGCAGAAGCTGACCTCACCTACCCCATCATCTTGAAACCCGACACGGGGGAGCGCGGCAAGGAGGTGGCCAAGGTTTACAATGAGGGAGAGGTGGCGCTGTATTTGGAGTCTTACACGATGCCGGCTATCGCACAAGCCTATGCACCGGGCCAGGAGTTTGGCGTTTTCTATTACCGCTACCCCGAATCACCAAAAGGTGCGTTGTTTTCGATTACCGATAAACAATTCCCCAGCGTAACAGGTAACGGCAAACATAACTTGCGACGCCTGATTATGGACGATGAACGGGCAGTATGTATGGCCAAACACTATTTCAAGGCCAACCAGGAGCGGTTATTCGATGTACCAGATACTGGAGAAGTGATTCAACTCATCGATATAGGCACACACAGCAGGGGGAGCGTTTTTCTGGATGGTACTGCTATCGAGACGCCGGCACTGGCCGAAGCGATAGACCAAATCAGTAAATCTTTTGACGGGTTCTACTTTGGCAGATATGATATCCGCACCCCAAATCTTGAGGATTTCCAGCGTGGTGAGAACTTCAAAATTGTAGAGTTGAATGGCGTAACATCGGAAGCCACCCATATCTACGACCCCAAACACAGCTTGTTTGAGGCGTATCGCATATTGCGCGCGCAGTGGCGGATTGCTTTTGAGATTGGCGACCAAAACAGGAAACGGGGCGTTAAGCCGGCGTCACTTTTTGAGGTGCTTGGCCGTGTTATCGGGCGCTCTTGATGGTATTCATTTGCCGGCCAACAGCAGAAAAACCCGCTGGAAAAATACAGCAATGTAGTTTTGCTTCAAAACAGCACGAAAGAAGGCAAAATAGTATTTGCACCGTACCCTGAACACCCACATGCCGGCGCTGCTTCTGATTGACCAGTGGTCAGCAAGCACGTAGTCGCTAATGGCATCAGCATATTCATCCAGAAAATCCCGCTGCGTTGGTTCAAAGACCTCAATAATGGTTTTCTCTGAATAAAAGAACCGTGCCATTTTCATAAAAACAGCACCAGGAGCGGCATTAACCTCGTAAGAACGGCGCGCTGAACGCGTAATTTCTACGAAGCTGATCACAAGAAGAATAAAAGATACCACGATGCTTGGCATCGAAATATCAACAACTGCCTGGGGGCCATGTTTAAAGTACAAATACAGGAGAGAACCAAAAACAAAGGCCAGCAACAGTAAATTTAATACCTTTATAAGTCTATTCATGAGTCACCTAGTTTGTGGTGAACCACACGCCTTGTTGTGTAGATCTGATTAGTTTCCAGGAGTCGAGTGCATGTGCACCCTTGGCGGTGGCTATGTAGTGACGACGGGGTGGCCCCTTCTCGTCGGGTTGGGCTGGTTCTTTTTTTGAACTTACGTAGCCCTTCTGCTGCATACGGTTAAGCGTTACATAAACAGATCCCCGCTTCAAGAGTCCATCCGACTGTTTCACCATCTCCAATCCATAGCCTTTTCGATGTGCGGTAAGAAAAGACAAGATGAAGGCTTCCTTGGTCGTTAAGGATTTTGAGGACTCCATTTTTTCATTGGCCGGGCATCATAGAGAATTATTAACGCTTTTTATAATTTCCCCTATACTGAAGTAGGTGTAAATAGGGGCATTCAACCAAAGACTTGCACTTAAAATCACCTACACGCGTTAGACATTAATTCCCCACAAACGCAGGCGCTTAAGCGTTGCGCCATGCCTATATGGGTTATATGCGCAGTTGAGGTACACATTTATGGATGTTGTGACACTGGGAGAGGCCATGGTACTGTTTGTGCCCGACCGCATCGGATTACTCCGATATGCCCATACGTTTAGCCGATATGTTGCCGGAGCAGAATCCAATCTTGCTGTTGGTATGGCACGGCTGGGGCACCACGTAGGCTGGATTAGCCGCGTTGGTGATGATGAATTTGGGCAATACGTACAGGCCTTCCTTCGGGGCGAGCGCGTGGATGTGTCGGGCGTAAAGGTTGATCCGGATGCGCCAACCGGCGTCTTCTTTAAAGAACGCCGGCGCAGCGATAGTACAAGGGTGTATTATTACCGCAAAGGTTCTGCCGCCAGTATGCTGACGCCGGATGACCTGGATGCCGCCTACATCGCCCAAGCGCGCTACCTCCACCTGACGGGCATTACGCCGGCCCTCAGTGCAGCATGCAAAGACACCATTATGCACGCGCTGCACATCGCAACCGAAGCAGGCGTACCTGTTTCGTTTGACCCGAACCTCCGCCAGAAACTGTGGGACACCGAAGCCGCCCGGGCGGCCTACCTCGATATATTGCCGCACGTTTCGCTGGTTTTGACCAGCGAAGAAGAAGCGGCGCTCATCACCGGTACCACCAAACATACGGAAGCGGCGCGTATCCTCCTTGAAATGGGTCCCTCTGTGGTTGTTATAAAACTGGGTGCCAAAGGAGCGCTTGGATTTACAGCAGACGAAAAGGTATTTGCCCCGGTTATGCCTGTTGATACCGTGGAGACGGTAGGCGCTGGCGATGCGTTTAATGCCGGCTTTCTGTCAGGACAGCTCCGCGGATGGGATCTCGCGGCCTCCCTTAAGCTGGGCACCATCCTGGGAGCGCTGGCGACCACCGTACCGGGCGACGTAGACGGGTTGCCAGACTGGGAAGAAATCCAGCCATATTTAGGCGGCGACCGGACAATTGAACGATAAGACTACTATATCACCATCATTTTTTGAGCACCTTGAACGAGCACGCTGTTAATACACGCATAAAAGAAACGGGCATCATTGCAATTATCCGGGGCGCATTTGACGAAGCGCAAGTCCTGGAAATAGCAGAAACACTGACGAAAGGCGGGGTAGAGGCCATCGAAGTCACCCTGAACAGCACAGATGCACTGGCGCGCATTTCAAAACTGCGCGAGACCCTTGCTACATCTGCTGTTATTGGCGCGGGTACCGTGCGTACGGCATTACAAGCACAACAGGCCATTGATGCCGGCGCCCAGTTCCTTGTATCCCCCAACCTCGATCTGGAGAGTGTTGCAGTTGCAAAGGCCGCTGGCATCCCCCATCTACCCGGTGTATTTACAGGTTCAGAGGCGCAAACCGCGCATGCAGCTGGCTGCAAAATGGTAAAGCTTTTTCCTGCGCATATGCTTGGGCCAGCTTATCTCAAAGCACTACGTGCACCACTAGACGACATCGGATTTGTACCAACAGGCGGTATCAGCGCGCATAACGTGGGCGATTACATCAAGGCCGGCGCCGTTGCCGTAGGTGTAGGTAGCGCACTCGTCCAGGGAGCCGACATGGACAGGGATGAATTGCTAAGCAGGGCGCAAAGGATGCGCACCGTGGTCGATATTGCCCGCCGCCACTAATTCGACGAATTGACCAGTTGGAAACTGAACTGCAGGTTGAGCCAGGCTTTAATTGGCTTGTTGTTGACAAGGGCCGGCGCAAAGCGTGCAGCACGCAAAACGCGCAAGACTTCTTCATCACATCCATACCCCAAAGACTGGGTAACTTCTTCGTCGATGACCACACCAGTTTCGTCGATTAAAACGCGCACGCCGACTATGCCAGAGGCACGGGCCGCAACTGCAGCCATCGGATAGCGAAGTTTTGTACGCAGGCTCTCTACCCCATCAATGACGCGAGGCAGCGTTGTTGCACCGGCAGTAGCATCTTTTGGCGCTTCGAGGGTTGGCTCAGACACTTCGGTTGTGGTACGCTGTTTTTCACGCAAACGCACAATGTTGGAGTTTTCTTCGATCGGCTTTTCAATAATCGAATGCTCCATGGCCTCAAAGCTCAGCGGGCTTCGCACACGCCGGCGTCCTTCTTCGAGATAGTAACGGACATTGGGATCAACTTCGTCATCGCTTACATCTTCTGTAGACGCAGGCGGATTTGCTGCTGCAACTGCAGGTGCTTCCGTGGCAGGCGCTTCAGTTGCAGGTGTTGTGGTGACGGGTTCTTCAGCAACAGGGGCCGGTGCTTCCTGAACAGCCAGGTCCAGCATATCCGGATCCAGCGAATCCCAGTTGGGTGTTATCACAACCGGATAAAGCGAATCAATGGGCAGATCATTCATCGAAAAGGCTGGAGGACCAACGAGGTACTGCGATGAGTCGTAGGTTGCCAGGCTTTCACCAGCAGCATCCTCAGCAAAAGCAGGTGGACTTGACTGGCGAGAAAAAACACCTACCGCGATCCAGGCTACGGCCACCACAGCCAGTGTAGCAACCATCACCTTCTTCCATGCGCCTGCTTCATTAGCAGGCATAAGGTCACGCTCCGCTTCCACAGCCGGCCGGCCGGCGGCTTTGCCAAACATGCCTCGCCCGACGGTTAACGTTGCAATGAATTTCTCAGCCGACTCGAAACGTTCGTCGGGATCTTTGGAGAGTGCTTTATCGATCGCCCAGGCAATGTGCGCCGGCACACCAGCACGCAGGGCCGTAACCGGCTTTGGCTGCGTCATGTTGTGATGAAATACATAGCCAACGGGTGAATCCGATTTAAACGGCTCTTTGCCGGTCAGCATCGCGTACAGAATTAACCCAAGGTTGTAAATATCTGATTGCTGGGTAAGTTTTTCTCCACGGGTCTGCTCAGGACTCATGAACTTGGGTGTTCCGATCATCATTTCCCCGGTGATCGAGTTCACCCCATCTACATCACGGGCGATGCCGAAATCGAGAATTTTGACATTACACATGAACAGCGGTGCACCGGGCTCCGCAAGCACCATGATGTTATCCGGCTTGAGGTCGCGATGCACAAGTCCGGCTTCATGGATGGTTTCTAGCGCTTTGCCAATCTGGCAAGCAATGCGAATGGCGACGTCCAGATTCAGGCCTTCAGGGTACTGTTTGAGCAGATTACTCAGCGTCTGGCCTTCCAGAAATTCCATGGCCATATAAAGCATTCTGGATTCTGCTTCGCCGGCATCGAGGATTTGCACCGCGTGCGGATGCTGGATGCGGCAGGCCAGTTCTATTTCGCGCAGGAAGCGAACCCTGTACTGTTCATCTTCTTGAAATTGCGGGTGGATAATTTTGAGCGCAACCGGGCGTTTGGTGTAGACGTGCTCTGCCTTGTAGACTTTGCCCATAGCACCCTGCCCAATACGGGCAACGACGCGATAGCGGTTATCTACAAGTCTGTTTTGCATGGCTTTATCTTATCCAAAAAGACGCGCGGGGGGAAAGCCGCAATGGGGGAGTGCACCTATAACTGCGCAAAAGCTTTTTTGTACCCGACAGCCGGCAGGAAAAAAGAATGGCAGCAGGCAGGGTAACCTGCTATTCGTCCGAATGGGTTGCTGTTGGTACGTCTTTCGTTTAGGTACACGCTGCCGATTCAACTAAGCAAAATCGGCGCCCTCTCAAGAGGGGATGAAAAGGTAAGATAGTGTTTTCTGAAGTAAGGGGTGTTCAGAAAAATTATCCACGTCGTATTGCGTGCATTGTAAAACTGGTGTTTGGTCAATTTTCTGCAGCGGCAACATGGTAGAAATAAGACACGCACACGTCCCAGGTTACGCCATACTAAAACACCCGTCGGGTCTTGAAGACCCAACGAGTGTTTCATAAATGACGTATTTCGTTACCAAAACGCAACCTCCCGTTACCCAGAAAATTCCGTATAACTGTACTATTTTTCTATGTAATGCGGCATTCTCACTATAACAGAAAACCAGCGTCTCCATAAGTATCCTCTTGACAGAGGCGATTTAGGCACACGCGTTGAAGTCAAGTGCGCAACAGGAAAAACCGAACAGCAAAAAAGGCCGTGCAGCAATAGCACGGCCTTTTTTTGCGTGGGTCGAAGGGGTATTACTCTACTTTTGCTTTGTAGTGCAGCTCCGTAACACAGCTGGCAGCTTTGCTCACCTCGATAATAATAGGTACATCTTCCGCATCAGCAAGATTGGTCCACCCTGTGGGCCCAAATACATGTTCTTTGGTAACAGACCGATTCAGATCATTGTAGTTAGGATCCTGAAAGGGCGGATCGTCCCGCTCTTTTGCGTGAAACTTGACTGAAAACTTGTTATCTGTTGTCCGATTCGCAAGAAATGTAATCTCTTCATTGATTGCCGAAGATTCTCCATCATTCAGTGAGATGGTCTTGGAGTGGTCACCTTCGACGGTGCTGCCATTACTAACCGTTGCCTCAAATTCGAAATCACCAGGGCCGGCATCACAATCTCTGATCACTTTGTACTTGTCCAGTGTGATCGTTATCGAATCCCGTGCTCTGGACGTGGAGCATTCCACCGCAGTGTAGGAGGTGGTATATCCAAGTTTGGCCAACTGATCGTCTTTCAGATATTTGACGGTGTAGGAAATAGGCACACCAGGGTTTTCACGGGAATAGACGGCATTTTCGCCCGTGATGATCGGCACCAGGTCGCCGGCAGTCCGGGCCTCGACAGCATTTGATGCAACAGCCGCATTCCCCCCCAGTGTTATAACCTCTACCGTAGCATCTGACAAAATCTGCTCATAAAACGCAGCCACGTCTCCATCCACATCTGCACCTGCTGCATAGCTGAATGCAGCTTCTACATCAGCCGACTTGTATGAGCTTGAGGTCTCCATGCGAAACATGATAATGCGTCCATAAGTGACCGAAGCAATATACGCCGGCGGTGCATCGCTATCGAAAGCTGCATTCACTTCATCCAGGGTTACATCCGGGCCAAACACGTCTTCTGGCCGGCTGCCATTTTCCTGTACAAAGGAGGCGGTATAAAAAGCTTGCTTGTAGGTTGCCATCACAACGTTACGGGTAGACGACGTGGTGAATCCGAACTGCGAGCTTACGTCTCCCGTAGCCCATTTTACGTTGAGCCCCACATCCAGCGCTGCCTGCTCAGACGAGAACGAAGACGTTACGCGGTTAAATGAACTGGAAGCATTGCGGTAGCCTTCCTGGAACGCGTTTGCATTCCACCACTCCAGCGCTGCATCAATTTCATTCTGCACGTTGGCAAGATCGGGGTCCTCCACGATGCGGGTGCCGTTGGTACCGATACCTGGCAGGTCAAGCCTGATCTTCACGGGTGCGCGTGAAAAGCGAGCCGGCTCCGGCAAGCCATCCAGCAGCGACTGATTTGCCTCAACTAGCGCGCCGGGCCAGATCACATCCTGGGTGGGACGCAGAATTGCGATGTCTTCAAAATTATTTTTCAAATCAAACGTGGTACTCACACACGTGCGGTCATCGTTGCCGATGGGTGTCGTCTCTTCTTCTGTAGACAGCACATCGCGGGCCTGGTCCTGCGACTGCACGTTGAGCAGTTCATCCGCGTTATAACTCAGGTTTTGGATAAAATCCCCTATAGATGCGCCTTCAGGGTTTTCTTCGTTTGCACCAGGGCCACTATCACAGCCGGCAATAAGCAGCAGGGTGAGGGCGGCACAAAACAATGGTCGGAATAAAGACATGATATCGATCTACATCTGTTAATGATTATGTGGCTCCATTTTGGGGGCTCGTAATCAGAAACAGGAGATGATCGGCGAAGTGATAATGCTTCACATCTTCTTCACAATTAGACTGGAGTTAGGAGTGAGGAGTTTACACTTTGGGGGGTGTTGGGGGTCAAACTGGGATGCGAAAACACGAAGAAACGACAGCGAAAAAATAGACGGCATTCGATATCACACAATCACGCGCTGCAAAAAACAATGACGCCTTATCACCTCTGCACACTTTTCTTGTTTATAGGAATGAACGATACCGCGCTTTCCAGGCAGTGCACGCTTTCCGTAGCGACTTTTTACTCGTCGAACTGTTAGGTGGAAGATGTTGATGTTTATCAAATAGTGAATTGCTCCCGATTTACAGGGAAACTACCTTGGGATTTCAGAATTCCTTGTTCATTATTCGATATTCACATCCAAGTACACCAACCGCAGCCATGTCGGATAAAAGGAACCAGGTTACAGCTTTGCTTGCAGCGCTGGGTGAAAGCAGCGAAGAAGCCATGGGCGCACTGCTCCCAATGGTTTATGATGAATTGCGCATGCTTGCTAAACGACAATTGCAAGGACAGCAATCCAATCACACGCTCAACACCACGGCACTTGTTCACGAAGCGTACTTCAAGTTAGTCAACCAGGAAGCTGCGTCCTGGCAAGATCGGGCGCACTTTCTTTCCGTCGCTGCGATTGCCATGCGGCAAATCCTGATTAACTACGCGCATAAGCGACGTGCGCAAAAACGCGGTGGTGGTCAGGCATTGGCTACCTTCAACGAAGCCCTGATGGGTGGAGAATCAACGCGCGCTGAAGAATTGATTGCACTTGATGAGGCGCTGGAACGGCTCAAAGCCATGAATGAACGCCAAAGCGAAGTAGTGACCTTTCGTTTTTTCGGGGGACTGACCCACGAAGAAATTGCAAAAGTGCTTGAGGTATCGGTCCCAACGGTCAGGCGAGACTGGCGTATTGCCAAAGCCTGGCTCGTCCGAGAATTATCCCAGGAATCCTGAATTACCATGACGCCCGAGCGCTGGAACCTTGTACAGGAAATATTTGAAAAGGCCGTCACTGTCGCGCCGGCAGACCTTGCCTCCTTCCTCAAAGATGCCTGCAAAGGAGATGCAGCGTTGCACGAAGAAGTCCTTTCGCTGCTCAAGGCAGACGAGGAAGAAGGTAGCATGCTCGAAGGCCATGTCCTTGATGCTGTTGATGTTGGGGAGCTATCCGACGCCCTTTCCCTGGATGGCAAAGAAATTGGTCCCTACCGTCTCATCCGACAACTTGGCGAAGGGGGCATGGGACTCGTTTACCTCGCAGAGCGGGCAGATGGTGTATTTGAACAGCAGGTCGCACTCAAGCTGATCAAGCGCGGCATGGATACGGATCGGATTATCCGCCGCTTTGAAGCGGAACGCAAAATCCTTGCGCGCCTCCAGCATGACAACATTGCCCGCGTCTTTGATGGCGGCATAACCGATGACGGCCTGCCCTATTTTGTGATGGAGTACGTTGACGGGGAGCCTATCGACACGTATTGCGACACACAAAAGGTGTCCATCGATCAGCGGCTGGCGCTTTTTGTAACCGTGTGTAAAGCGGTCATGTATGCCCACGCCAACCTGGTTGTTCATCGCGACCTGAAGCCTGAGAACATTCTGGTCACCCGGGAAGGCAAGGTAAAATTGCTGGACTTCGGGATTGCCAAGGTGCTGGGCCAGGAGGCTGATCATACCCGTATCACGCAGGAAGGCCGGCGCATCCTCACGCCCGCATACGCATCGCCTGAGCAATTAAAAGGCGATGACATCAGTACTTCCTCAGATATTTACTCGCTTGGTGTTGTACTGTATGAGTTGCTCGCCGGCCAGCGCCCGTACGACACCCCGCCTTCCCCCGAAGAAACCCAAGAACCCGACCGCCCTTCCACCCGTATCGACCGCGCCATACGGAGCCAGGACACGGTCACGGCGGACACCATCAGCAAAGCCCGCAGCACACGGCCAGACAAACTACGCAGGCTGCTCAGCGGCGACCTCGACGTGATCTGCCTCAAAGCCCTTCGCGCAGAACCAACGCGACGCTATGGCTCTGTCGAGGCTTTTTCAGATGACATCACGCGTCACCGTGCCGGCATGCCTGTCCATGCGCGCCCGGACACTGCAGGGTATCGCTTCAGAAAGTTCATTGAGCGTCATCGTGCCGGTGTAGTTTTGACCTCGCTGATGGTGTTGCTTGTTGCATCGCTCGTTGGCTTCTACACCAACCGGCTGGCAACTGAGCGGGACCGCGCCCAGCGGGAAGCAGACAAAGCCCAGCAGGTTGCCGCTTTTTTGCAGGAGATTTTTGAAGTATCCAATCCGTCTGCTTCCAAAGGGGAAACGGTCACCGCGCGGGAACTGCTCGACAAAGGTGCCGCCCGGCTTGAAAGTGACCTTGCAACGCAGCCCGAGATCATGGCAACCATGTATGATGTCATCGGGATGGTATACCGCGAACTCGGCCTTTACCCCAAAGCCGACTCCATGCACCGGCAGGCACTTGTCAATAACCGTAAATTGTATGGAAATGAAAGCCTGGAAACAGCCAGTACCCTCAACCTGATTGGCTACGTCAATCGCCGGCAAGGGGATTATGCCGGCGCTGACAGCATGTACCGCGCTGCCCTCGCCATCCAACGTGAGCAACTGGGCACAGAGCACAAAGACATTGCAGAAACCCTGGCCAATCTTGCGGTAATTTTACGCCGTATGGGCAACCGGGATGAAGCAGAAGCGATGGTACGCGAAGCCTTGCAGCAACGCATCAAACTACTCGGGCCAAATGACCTCGAAGTGGGTGCTACAATGAATAATCTTGCACTTATTCTCTCGCAACGTGGAGCGCTCACAGAAGCAGACTCGCTATATGCCGGCGTCATTGAGATCCTCAAGGAAACCGTAGGAGAAGCCCATCCAGGGATGGCCTCTACGCTCAACAACAGGGCTTATGTAAAGGGACAACTGGGTGATCCGGGCGCGGCAGATTCACTCTATCGTGCCGCGCTTGCCGTCAAGAAAAAGTTATACGGCGATGTTCACCCGTCCCACGTCGTCACCCTCAACAACATCGCAGCCCAACTCAACGACCAGGGCAAACACGAAGAGGCTGAACCCTTTGTGGAAGAAGCGCTGGCCATTGCTGAGCAGGTATACAACCGACCACATCCAGACGTATCTCATAGCTTGGGCCACCTGGCCAACATCCACGAGGCACGAGGGGAATTGGCTAAAGCTGAAGCATTTCACCGAGAAGGCATGCAAATCAATCAATCAGTGTATGGAGCACAACACAGCCGCGTAGCAAGCAGCATGTACGCCATCGCCGGCTTAATGGCTGCACAAGAAAAGTATGGAAAAGCGTTGCGAATGCAGCGAGAAGGGTTGGCCATGAGCCGGGCACTAACGGAAGAAGAGGATCTGGCTGTAGCGCGCGACTTACAGGCGCTTGGCCGCATTTTGGCTGACGCCGGCAGCTTGCCCGAAGCCCTGCCTTTGCTGCGCGAAGCGCTGGAGCTGCGCATAAAGCTGCGCGGTAAAGTGCACGCGGAAGTTTCGGCGAGTCAGCAACAACTCGGGGAAGCACTGGGCAAAGCTGGCCGAACTGAGGAAGCTGAAGCTATGTTCAATCAGTCGCTGGATATTGCTACTGCAATCTCCGATGAAACCCAGTTGGCTGCAACGCGAGCAAGCCTGGCTACGCTGAAAACAGAAGGGCAGCCTTAATAAGGCATAAACTTTGGCAAGATCAGCAGGATAACAAATACCACAATGGCCATCCCAAAAAACACATTGCCGATGAGCTGGTCGTACTCAAGAAGATTGAGCATCCCCAACATGGTCCACCAGTCGTGCTCTACAGCATTTCCACCGAGCAACGGCAATTGACGCGCCCGCGCATCAGCCGCGTACACGCTGATGTTGATCAAGTTATGCCCCAACCAGAAAAGTGATACCTGGGTACCAAAACGGTAATCGTGGACAACAAAATTGAAGATGAGGATGCCTGGTACAATAAGCTGCATCAGCGTACCGCCCAGAAACATCATAAATCGGCCAAAGAACCGAAAGAAAAAATGGCCGGCTTCATGGATGATCAGATCCACGCTGTCCATCAGGGTATACTCGCCCCACGTAAAGAGGAAGTAGAGGCAGATAGGCAGAAAAACCAGGGATCCCCGCCAAATTTTGAAATCGAAGTGCTCGAATTTGGGTAGTGATTTAAACACGGCTATCAGGAGTGGCTGTGTGATCGTGTATTTAGTCGTTCCGTCAATGAGGAGCAGTGGACGGGTTGAGGGGATGGATGGGGTTTACGGGGAAATTGGCGACAAGTTGAGGCGTGAGGAGTGAAAAACGGCCCTTCGAAATTCAGTATTTCTTGTTCGGTGTTCGATATTCAAGGAGTTTAAAGTCCGAAAGCGATACTTAGCAGGCCTTAGGATTGAAGCAGATCAACAATCAAAATCGCATTTCTCCCCTACCAGCGGTACTTTACAAACCAACCCACTTCCATCCTCTTCTCCATCACCATGAAAACAATCCGTACCACGCTTTTTCTGCTCCTCATTCTATTGCTTGGCCCGGCCAGCTTGTTGGCGCAAATGCAGGAAGCACGCCTACTAAGACAACCCACGATTAGCGAATCCCACATCGCGTTTGCTTACGGCAGCGACCTGTGGATAGCTGACCAAACCGGTGGTCAGGCGCGCCGGCTCACCAGTACGCCGGCTGTAGAAAGCAATCCGCGTTTCTCCCCAGACGGACAGTGGCTTGCGTTCACTTCCAACCGGTCCGGGACGGATGCCGTTTATGTCGTTTCCATCAATGGCGGCACCCCCAAACGCCTCACCTGGTACCCGGCCAGCACCCGCGCCATTGGCTGGACACCCGATGGCAAACACGTCCTCTATTCTTCCACCCGCGAAACCGCCCCGACGCCACACAACCGGCTGTGGACCGTATCTGCAAATGGTGGACCCTCTACCCTGCTGCCGGCCCCCTGGGGCTATAGCGGTGCCTTTTCACCCGATGGCAATCACATGATCATTGACCGGGTATCGCGGTGGGAATCGGAATTCCAGGACTACCGTGGTGGACAAAACACCCCGCTCATCCTCATGAATATGGAAACGCTTGATGAGGTGTGGCTGCCCAACGAGCGAACCACAGACACACAGCCAGTGTGGCTCGGTGACAGCATTTATTTCTTGTCGGACCGCAGCGGCCCCGTGGAAATCTGGACTTACGACCGGTCACGTAACGCCGTAGAACAGGTGACCTCGCTGGGCGAGCCCGATATCAAGTGGCTTTCTGCCGGCGCCGGCATACTGGCCTACGAGCGTGATGGCTATCTCTACACACTCGACCCTGCAACAGGCAGAAGCAACAAGGTCTCCGTCACGGTAAGTGGCGATTTCCCGTGGATGGAAGCCGGCTGGAAATTTACTGGCGATCAGATTCGCAACATCGCCCTCTCCCCAACCGGACAACGCGCGGTGGTTGAAGCCCGCGGCGAGATCTTTACCATCCCGGCAGACAAAGGCGACCCGCGCAACCTCACCCGCTCTTCCGGCACCGCAGACCGCAGTCCGCTCTGGTCACCCGATGGCAGCTCCATTGTTTGGTTTTCTGATGACGGTGACGGCTATGTACTGCTTATCGCTGAGCAAGATGGCCTTTCTGAACCGAAGCGCGTTGATATCGGCGAATCTAATATGGCCTGGGATGCCACATGGTCTCCGGATGGCAATTGGCTGGCGTTTGTAGATGATGACGTCCGCATTCGCGTGATGGATATGGAGACGCACAACGTCGAAACTGTGGATGTCGGCGGCATCAACATTGAACGCAGTTCGATGGGCCTCAACTGGTCACCTGATTCCAAGTGGCTTGCATATGCCAAGACAGGCCCGAATAACTTCCGTAGCGTATACGCCCTCAACATTGACGACCGCAAACCGATTGCGCTCACCGACCCCATGGCAGATGCCCACGCGCCGGCGTGGGACCGCGACGGCCGGCACCTGTATTTCCTCGCCAGCACCGACGTTGCCCTCGGCTCCGGCTGGGCCAATACGAGTCGGATGAAAGCCAGCGCCAGCCAGCACCCGTACGTGCTGGTCTTGCGCGAAGATGATCCTACACCCTTCACCCTAGAAAGCGACGAAGAAGCCGTTGAAGAGGAAGAAGTGGAGGAAAGCGAGGAAGAAGAAGAAACTGAAATAGAGGAACCATCAGACGATGGCGTGCGCATCGACCGCAACCGGCTTGACCGACGCACCATCCCCCTCCCGATGGGATCTGGCTCATACAGCGAAATTATCGGTGGCCCCGCCGGCAGTGCCTTCATCCGCAGTGGGCGTACGGTACACAAGTTTACCCTCGACAAACGCAAGTCTGAAGAATTCCTGAACGGCGCTCAGCAGATTGCCATTTCCAACGATGGCGAAAAGCTCATTGCCCGCAGCGGACGCAGCTTGCGCATTGTCGGCACCGCTGGCAAACCCGGACCGGGCGACGGCACACTCGACATCGAACTGCGCATGTGGCTCGACCGCCAGGAAGAGTGGACGCAGATTTTTGAGGAAGCCTGGCGGTACGAACGCGACTTCTTCTACGACCCCGGCATGCACGGTCGAGACTGGAATCAAGTCCGCCGGCGCTACGAACCCCTCGTCGAACACGTGCGCCACCGCGCCGACCTGAACTACATCCTCGACCAGGTTAACGGCGAAATGTCGGTTGGTCACAGCTTTGTATTCGGCGGCGACTTCCCTGCAGTAGACACCATGCGGGTGGGCCTCCTCGGCGCAGACTTTAAGACCAATAGTGGGCGCTGGCAGATCAACCGTATCTACACCACAGAAAGCTGGAATCCCAACATCAAAGCACCACTCGACCGGCCTGGCCTGAATGTTGACGAAGGCCATTACCTGGTTGGCGTTGATGGGCGCGAATTGAGCGCGGCCATGGATCCGTACATGCTGCTCGATGGCACCGCTAACCGGCAAACTGTACTGCATGTGAATGATGCACCTTCCATGGAAGATGCCTGGACCGTGACCGTAGAACCACTGCGCAACGAACAGTCTTTGCGCCGGCGCGCGTGGGTAGAAGACAACAGGCGGTACGTTGAAGAGCACTCGGAAGGCAAACTGGCTTACATCTGGGTCCCCAACACCAGCGGCCAGGGCGTTAGCTCATTTGACCGGTACTACTTCGCCCAGCAAGACAAACATGCTGCGGTAATCGACGAGCGCTTCAACGGCGGCGGATTGCTAGACGATTACATGGTTGATTTGATGTCGCGCCGGCTCCGGGCTGCCATCACCAACGAAGTGCCCAATGCCATTCATTTCCGGCTACCCGCCGGCATCCTTGGTCCGAAGGTGTTGCTGATCAACGAAAACGCTGGCTCGGGTGGCGACTTCTTCCCGTGGGTTTTCCGACAGCAGCAAATCGGACCGCTGATTGGGATGCGCACCTGGGGTGGACTCGTGAAGTCTTCCGTCCATTATGGAATGGTAGATGGCGGCGCACTTACAGCACCAGATAACGCGGTCTTCGACCCGATCAACAGAAAATGGATCGCAGAGAACGAAGGGGTAGCGCCAGACATCGAAGTCAGGTTAAGCGCCAAAGCACTGGCTGCCGGCCGCGACCCGCAGTTGGATCGTGCCATCGAAGAAGCGCTCAGACTCCTCGCAGAAGAACAACCGATGCAGAACATCACCCCGCCACCGTATCCAACACCAGCGAAAAACTGATCAAAAAGCCCCGGTGTCATGTGATGCCGGGGCTGTCCCTCCACATTAGGCGCAAGGCACCATGAAGGATTTAGACAGGCGACACTTCCTCAAAACCATCAACAGCATGGCCGCCGGCCTCAGCACCATTCCCCTGTTGAATCCGGCATGGTTAGATGTGCTCGAAGAGAAACTGGCCGTGTTCAACAAAAGCACGCCACAAGATGCTGCGCGAGATGAAGATTACTGGACCCACATCCAACAAGCATTCAATCCATCACCGCTGTATATCAACCTGGAAAACGGCTACATGAGTCCGCAGCCCATTAAGGTGATGCAGGCCCAGTTGGCCAACATCCAGATGATCAACGAGCGGACATCGTTCTACATGCGCCGGCAGGCACAGGATGAAGTCAAAGGCGCCAACCAGCAAATCGCCGCGTTAGCCGGCGTCTCCACAGAAGAACTCATCATTACCCGCAACACCACCGAAGCACTCGACACGGTGATTGCGGGCATCGACTTCGAGGCTGGCGACGAGGCCATCATGTGTGACCTCGACTACAGCAGCATGCTGCAAGCCTTCGACCAGCAGTCGCGCCGGCTGGGCTTGGTGACCAAATACATCAAGTTGCCATTACATCCCGACTCCGACGAGCAAATTGTCGAGATCTACCGGCAGGCCATCACACCAAAAACCAAAATCATCCTCGTCACCCACCTCAACAATATCACAGGAATGATTCTGCCGGTCCGCAAAATCTGCGACATGGCCCATGAGCACGGGGTAGAAGTGATTTGTGATGGCGCGCACTCGTTTGCGCACCTCGACTACAAAATCCCGGACCTGCATTGTGACTACTTCGGGGCGAGTCTGCACAAGTGGCTGTGTACGCCAATGGGCGCCGGCATCTTATACGTTAAAAAGGAGAAGATCAACAAAGTATGGCCGCTTTTTGGCGATACCAATTTCCCCGAAGACGACATCCGCAAGTTTGCCCACATCGGCATCCACCCGGTATCAACCAACCTGACGGTGTCCAACGCGATCCGCTTCCACAACATGATCGGCGCGGCCAGAAAAGAAGCCCGATTAAAGTACCTGAAGCAATACTGGACTGAGCAAGTGCGCGACCTCGCCAGCCTCACCATCCATACACCATGGGACGCCTACCGTGCCTCCGCACTGGTGCTGATTTCAGTCGATGGTTATACGCCAGATGAACTGGTGGAGGCACTTTACGAGCACTATCGGATTTTCACGGTCGCACGAATAAACCCGGTAGTCACCGGCGTACGCATCACGCCCCACTTATATACGAGGATTAAAGAACTTGATGCGTTGGTGCATGCACTGAAGGCGGTGTGCTCAAATTAAGCCCATTAAGATTCTATCCTAATACTGGGACAGGCCTGAAATTCACCAACTGTTTTGTGATGTTCTCCAGTCTTTGCTTTTCAACTCTCCACCAACAAAAAACGCGCTGGTTTTGAACATTAAGCATTAAAAATGCATGCTTCTTTCCAGTAGCGAGCGGCTCTTTATCATTAGGAAAGGCCATCCCCCATATCTCCTACGGTGGCATATCAAGTCCTTGCCAAACCCTATTTCATTTTCCAACCGACTTGTTGATGTCGGCTTCTATTTCATTTATTCGCATAGTAATCTGGATGGATAAGGCAGCAGAGGAAACTATCATTCTGCAAAAAACCACACAGATCGAGCAATGGCTAACCTAACTGTCAACACATCGGCACCCCGCAGACACCTCACATTATGGAGCATCTTTGTGTTTATGCTCAGCGTTGCGTTCTGGGGTTGTGAGAAAGAAGAAACCTTGGACCAGGGCCCCTTCCCAGGTGAGGGCACGCCTCCGAGTATTGAGGTACCCGGGTCTACTGCAAAACTTCCTTTGGACATCAATCCAGAAATTCTAGACGAGTTGAGCAACACCTACGGCGGCCGCATCAGTGCAAAATACCCAGCTCATGACGGCGATCGTTTTTTTGTCACACTGCCGGCACGCGAAGCATCCAACGTGGCTACCGGAGATGTCTTTTCACAACTGATAACACCACTGCTGGGTGCCCTTGGGTTTGACCGGGGCACAGATGCCTTTCGCCTGCCGCCCAACCAGGGCGTCCCTATGGCACGGGCCAATTATGACGGGTTGATCCAGGCTGTACAGGACGAATATGGAGTGACCGAACAGCTCTTTAAACCAAGAACCCGCTTCATGTTGGAAGCCCTTCAAAACCGCAATGCCACGCCTGAAATCGATATGGCACTCGAAATGGGTGAAGGGATGAATTTGAATCAATTTATTGCTGGCATCGAACGTGAAGCCATTGCATTTCCATTTGTCCAGGTAGATGCGGATATCCCCATTGAACACACCATGATTCTGGCACAGCGTTGGGAGGGGCAGGGTATTACGTCTATCCGTGGTGTCTTTTATAACAAATACGATATTGCCAATAGCCTTGTTATTCAGCACGAAGATGCTGTTTCTCGTGCAATTGAAGCTTTACGGCAGGTAGAGGGTGTTGACCGGGTGGCAGATACCAAAGAGGCCGAGGATGGTCCATATCTGATGCTTCTGCCATACGGAAGCGATGCGGCCGGTGTCACGTACATGCGGTATGCCTATCGTATGATATTGCAGGGCTATGCCGTTGGGAGGCAAGGAGGCTTCCAGTTATGGTCTGACGCAGAAAATGGCGACATACTCAAACTTGAACCGCTCTTTTCGGATGTAGGTGCTTCGGGCACTGTGTATAACAGAGATCCAGGAGTTGCTACAAGAACAGCCTCTTTTCAGGTGGATCCTGAGTCGGGTGGAAATTACACGCTGCAGTTAAGTGGAGTACTGAACCGGGTCGACTATCTAGGAAATGGCTTTGATGCCGACGATGTAAGTATCAATGCTGCCTCAGGGGGGAGTTCTCCCACCTTCGCAAACTTTAACCAGGCCCCCATCAACGATGCAACACAGGCTTTGTGTGCATCTGGCACCAACAAGGCGTTCCAACAGGTAAATTTCTTTGGGGTGATCCACCGGTACTATCAGCGCGGGTTGAGTCTGGGCGTATTTACGCCTTTCCCTACATCACCGTGGAACCCAAGAGTAGAATCCGCCTCTGCCGGTTGCAATGCATGGTCTACAATGGACTACGGCGCCTGCCAGGGCTATACTGATGCGGCCTGCCCCAATTTCTCTACGGGCACAATCAGCGGTAGCAACTATATGAATTTTGCGCACGACAATACGGTTGTTGGGCACGAATTGGCGCATAATTTAACGGATCGTTTTACAAACACGCGGCCGGCAGACTGGTGTGGCGTATTGCCTTGTCCGATCCCTGTGGGATGGGGCAGATTGCATGACCTGGCAGATTTTTGGGCCGATCACTTTGACTCGACCAATTGTACTGCCGGCTGGGTTGCCAAAAATCAGGGCGGCGTAAACAATAGCCTGAATTGCGCCAATCATAATGAAGGGGGTGGGCTTCCCCGATTACATGAAGTGGCTGTCCCGTTCAATCCAGCCGCTATCGGCGACCATTTCCCCGAACACCGGGCCATTTCGACGATCGACTATGCAGATTCTCAAATTGGCGCTGCAGCACTTTGGCAGGTCCGTCTGGGAATGAGAAGCAAATGCCGGCCTTCAGGGATGCCGCAATTTGCCGTCCGATTTGCACGCGCCCTGCGCGAAACTGGTTTCTTCGGGACTGCACCTGCAGGCACAGACCAGGGCATTTTCAACTACCTATACGACCTGGAAGTAGAGATGGTCGAACAATGGGCAAGCTCTGGATCTCCCGGTGGCCCGCCGGCCTTTAGGCACAACGGCCCACATACAACCAACAAGGTTACTGCTGGATTTGCTAAAACGGGCCTTTTCCTCACTCCAGATCAGTGTATCGACAGCGATGCCGCGACGTCCGATCCTACTTTTTGTCCGAGTGGCGAAAACGGAGGAGATTCGGTAATTGACATCGACGACAATGATCTGGGGGATGACCTATCCATAAATGGCGTGGATCACCCAGAAGTGGATTTCCTCGAACTGGGCGGCCCTGCCCCGACGTTCCACGTATGGACTGGACCACGATATCGATTCGACGGTACAACTGGTCTACGAGAAATTACAAACCCCGCACCTTGCAATAGCGAATTTCAGGTTGAAGTCGCTGACGATCCCACGTTCCCTGGTGCTTCAACGATAACCAGCCCGTGGATCGGCGTGGATGTTGATCCAACCACACCAGATACACCAGAATGTTATGGCAACTGGTCACCATCGGATACCCAATGGACCATGCTTCAGTCGGGCGGTGCCCTGACGCGGCTCTACTACAGATCCAGAACGCGCGATGCCGGTGCTGGGAACATCAGGCTCTCTACCGAGCCAGGCGCCGGGTTGTGGAGCGTTCCTGCACCCTATGCTGTGCTCACTACAAACGGACAATCTGACTACTAAACTAATGTTTGGGGTATCTGAACAGGATGTTATAAGTCAAACGCCCCTGAGAGTTGTACAACAATTCCCAGGGGCAATTTTGCTGATCTTCATAATTACACAACTCGCGTGCAGCGATCTGCCCGGAGAGTTTAGCGAAGAACCACTCCCACATTCATCCACAGTAGTAAATCATAGCTCTACGCCACAAGAGAAAACAAACGCATTCTTTTCTTCAAGGCGTCATGCCCACACAATAAACACGCAAGATCCCTATCCTATCGAACTAAGCCAGCTATCCGGACCTGCCATTAGTAGCGCATCGTTGGTTGTAGATATCGAATCAGCTGCGACCGACTCGATGCTGACCATTCCGTTGAGCAGCAAAGAGCACCCCAAGATATGGCACAGCGAAATCCCCCCACAGCCTACTGGGACATCACTCTCTTATTGGTTCGACATTTCGCTAGTAAATGGAACGCAAATCCGCTATCCCGCGAACCAGGAAGCGCACTTTTCTTTTCGGATAGTCCCGCTGGTTGTGCAATCCGTTACGGTACCACAAAGGAATATGCCCAACCGGAAGGTAAGCATTGATATAGAAGGTGATGGACCACTATCCGGTGTTTTGATTGCCCGCATTATCGATACAGAAGGCAGTGCGCGTGAGGTGCAATTGCCCTTGAGCCAACAGCAAATCGACGAGCGTGTTTATCAGTTAACAACCACGCTTCCAAAACAGGCTCATGGCAGTATCATAGATTTTTACGTGGAATGCTTTTCGGCGGCAGGCGACACAATTCGAGTCCCCGCAGACGCACCGGCTCACGTGTATTCCCTCAAAAAGCCTTTACGATCTTATCAGCGCTTGCCAGCACTTTCTCAATACATAAAGTCCATAGAAGCAAGCGAAAATTTCGCCTGGACAGCCACGTCTGGCGGCGGTGTTAGGGTATTCGATGGTAATAATCAGGTCGCTAGCTGGAATATTGATCATGGTTTGTTTTCGGAACGGATCCAATTTATTTCGGCAGACCCAGTTAATCGTCAAGTATATATCGGCACAGAACGCGGGGTTTCAGCGCTACAATGGGATGGCAGCTCTGCTGTTAAACTTGTACCACAACCAGCCAATTCGTGGAACGCTGAACAGAAAACCCCGGACTACTTCAGCACTGGTCCCGGAGTGGTTTCACCACTTGATGGGACCTTTTATTTTCAGGTACAAGCTGAAGCAATGCTGGAACAACGCTTCGCCCCCTCTCAGATGTTTGCTTACAAAGATGGCCGTTTAGATACCTTGCACATCCCGGCTTCACTTGGCTGGGGCGGTACTTCAGTTGCTATTTTTAATGAAATGACAGGTTGTATGGTACTCGCCGGGACCTCGTTTAAGCAGCAACACTTTGAAAACGTGATCCTTCAGCAATGTGGGACACAACTCCAAACCATTGTACCTCAAAACTTCCAGTATGCTGATAAACCTGCTGTTCTGGAACAGATCCTGGGCATAAGCGCCACACCGCTCTCGGACAATTTGGCGTTGAGCATTCAGTTCAGAGTGTCCGGACAGTCTTTTTTTGGTGTATACGAGTTGGACCTACAAACGGAACAACTGACCCCTGTCGCACCAGAATTATCCATGTTAGATGTGGAGATTACTGCGCTCGTCCCTGAATGGCAATCGGGCCAACTGGTAGCAGCTACTTTTGGCAAGGGCCTGTGGCGTCTTTCCCACGGCAAGGCAATACGCACGGAGATATCAGCATTACCCGCAGAAATCACCGCTCTTCATCGTGTACCAGATGGCTCCTGGCTTGTCGGCACTTCAAAAGGTGTATTCCAACTTGATGAAGCAAAGAACCTCGTAGCACTGGTTACGGCGCCGGAGGAACAATCGAATGCTGTACCAGCAAGCGCCTTGCCCATGGATGTACAAGCGGTCACCCAACGGGTACTGCTTTCCGGCCGAGAATCTGGTCTGGCCGAAATCGAACAAGCCGCCGGCAAATGGCACGTATCTCGACGCTGGCAGCCAGGAGCAGCCTTACCGACTGGAATTTATGGAGATGCACAGTATGGAACGGATGATGAAATCTATGCAACCCTTGGTGCTGAAGGGCTATTACAACTGGCGAATAACACATACGACGTGCTAGGCACCGAGGATGGATTACAAAATAAGCATGTGCTCCGAATGCTGGGCAAATCTACAGGAGAGTTACTGTTGACATACATGCCGTTGCCTTTCGGAGCCAAAGACCCTCCGGTCATTCACGCGTTACAGGATAATGTGATAGTCCAGTCCATCCCCGTTTCTAATTCGCCACTGACCGCTATGCGTAGCTGGATCGATGTCCCTGAAACTGGAAAAGTTTTTACAGCAACCGGAGCAGGGGTTGTCGCACTCGACAATGATGGTAATTCTGAACGTATTTCTAAAAATGCGGCCTCGGCGCTTGCCTATCATGCGCCATCCAATACGCTTGGAATCGTTGGTTCAGCCATAGAAAAATGGGACGGCAAGCGTATTAATCCTGTGCTGTTTGGTATCAAGAAGCCTCGCATGCCCAATGCCAGTTTTTTCGGCGCAGCCCGCGATGTGGCATTCGACAAAGCTGGCCGATGATACATTCTTTATGACCAGGGAATCATCGTACTCCTGGATGCACAGGGGAGATTTGAAGGGGTTTTGGATCAGGAAGATGGCATACCTTTTACGGCCAAGAAGCTACTCGCCCATCCTTCTACAGGGCATGTTCTTGTCGGTAGCGAGGAAAGCATGGTTATTCTCATGAATGAATAATTTCTAACGAACCTTTAATCCACAAACCTCTGGATTAACTGGATATCTCACTTCGGATCGAGGGCGATCAACGACGCTAAAAACGCAACAATGCCCTTGACACATCGCACACCCCTGTGCTGTACTCGATTATCCGTTACCTGCGTATTGGGTCTTGGCATCGCGTATTTCCCATCACACATGCTTACATCATCAAGCCGTTTGGCCTCTTTCAGTTGCTAGTCTATGCGTGAGCGTCGTCTTGAACCTTGCATTGACCTTCATCTTATAATTTTGTTGGTTAAAACACGCCTTGACGCGGGTGCATCAAAAGAAAACCCGCCGGCACAGCTTCCCCCACCAAACCAACAGTATTGTGAACAGATTCCACCAATACCTGCTCATCATCATCACCTTGGTCTTCTTTTCAGGATGTGAAACAACGCCAGAGAAGCAACAGCCCAACATCATTTTTGTCTTCACTGATGACCACGCACCCCACGCCGTCGGTGCCTATGGCGGGCCCCTGGCAGCTGTAGATCCGACGCCCAACATGGACCGCCTGGCGGCGGAAGGCATGCTGTTCCGCAATGCGTTTGTCACCAACTCGATCTGCGCGCCAAGCCGCGCCGTCATTCTGACGGGGCTGCACAGCCACCTGAACAGCGTCCCAACCAACCGCGAGCCTTTTGACTCTACCCAGGTGACTTTCCCAAAACTGCTCCAGCAGGCCGGCTACCAGACCGCCATGATCGGGAAATGGCACTTAAAAACGCAACCCACAGGATTTGATCATTGGGAAGTCCTTCCGGGACAGGGCAACTACTACAATCCCGACTTCCGAACCCCCGAAGGCCGGATACAGGAAACAGGGTATGTAACTGATATCATTACCGACAAAGTACTGGACTGGCTGCAAATGGGCCGGGATAAGTCGAAGCCGTTTATGGTGATGTACCAGCACAAAGCCCCGCATCGGCGGTGGTCGCCAGGAACAGATCACCTGACCACCTTCGATGATATCGAAATGCCAGAGCCGGCTACCTTGTTTGATGATTATGAAGGCCGCACCTCAGCTGCCAAAACCCAGGAAATGGAAATTGGCCGGCACATGGACTACAACTGGGACCTGAAAGTACGCCAACGCCCGGACCCCAATCGGATGGGACTGCACGAACGGGCAGAAGAACTATACTTCCGGATGAACGAAACGCAGCGCGCCGCATGGGATGCCAGCTATGAGCCCAAAAACCAACAAATGCTGGATGAAAACCCAACGGGTGATGCGCTACTTCGGTGGAAATACCAGCGGTACATCAAAGATTATTTACGCGTGATCCGTTCGGTAGACGACAACCTCGGCCGGCTACTGGATTACCTCGAAGAGAGCGGTCTCGATGAAAACACCGTGGTCATCTACAACTCCGACCAGGGATTCTATCTAGGTGATCACGGCTGGTTCGATAAGCGGTGGATGTACGAAGAGTCGCTAAAAACCCCGTTGATTGTCCGCTGGCCGGGCGTAGTGGAGGCCGGCAGCGAAAACACAGACCTGGTGCAGAACCTGGATCTGGCGCAAACTTTCCTCGGCATTGCTGATGTGGCGGAAGAAGACGCGATGCAGGGCACGAGCCTTGTGCCGCTCCTGAAAGGCGAGACGCCGGCAGATTGGCGGGATGCGATCTATTACCAGTATTACGAGTACCCCGGTCCCCACATGGTCGAACGCCACTACGGCGTCCGCACAGACCAGCACAAGCTCATCCACTACTACAATATCGACGAATGGGAGCTATTTGACCTATCCGCCGACCCGGATGAGTTGCAGAGTGTCTACGACGACCCAACCTACGCCGAAGTGCGCGAGGACCTGCATCAAAGGCTATCCGATTTACGTGTGCACTATCGGGTGCCTGAGGATGACCCGGTGCAGTAAAATGACCTCGTAGTTGCATTATTAACCCTCTTTGCAGGACCTGAAGAAGCTGTACAAACTACAGAGTCACATGATTAATAAAATTGCGCCACTCCTGTTTTTAGCTGTTATAACAGGCTGTACATCTGAGCAGAACGAAAATGCCGCACAGGATGCGGGTCAAGAATTCCGCGTGATCACCTACAACGTATGGTACGGGTTCACCAAAGCCCCTGACAGAAAAGCACGATGGATCCAGTGGATGCAGCATCAACAACCCGATGTAGTTTCTCTCCAGGAGCTCAATGAATACACGCCTGAAAAACTCGCCGAGGATGCTAAGCTGTGGGGGCATCAATACAGCGAATTGCTCAAAGAAGATGGATTTCCAACCGGCGTAACTTCAAAATACCCGATAGAGGATATACACAGGTTGAGGGAAGGATTTCAGCATGGCCTGTTAAGGGTTAAGATTGAAGGCATGTACTTTTATATAATCCACCTCCATCACGGCGACTGGGAAGTTCGAAACCGGGAAATCGATTTAATTTTAGCTGATATACAGAAATTACCAGTTGATGCCAGGATTCTCCTGGCCGGTGACTTCAATACCTTCTCACCTGACGACTCGGTCTATTATGCCCATGGCCGGTTGGAAGCTTTTTTTAGTGAACGGTATAAAGCCTTTAATGAGCCAAATCTTCGTGATGGGATGCTGGATTATGGGGCCGTTCAGAAGTTGCTAGATCAAGGCTTTGCTGATCTGGAAGTTGGAATGCGGCCGGAGGATTACACATTCACCGGCAGCTATCCTACCTTAATTGAAAAAGAAGGAGAACACGGTGATCAGAGAAGACTGGACTACGTCTTTGCAAATCAGGTATTGGCGGATCAGGTGAAACAGTCCTATATCGTGGCCGACGACACAACACAGACGTTATCTGATCACCTCCCTGTAGTGGTTGATTTTTCGTTTTAGCAGGGAGCCTCTACCAAGACCCCAACACTCATTTGAATTGAATTTACCCTAAATTGGAACGCATTCCCTTTCCCACCAATTGTGCCATGAATTACACATTACCCTCTTACAGGTTGGTACTCTTTCTTTTGATACTCGTGCTGATCGGCTGTGAGTCGCCAGATAACCTTTCAGCCCAAGCAATTCCAGACGTAGAAGATGAGTCAGCACTCATTGAACGCGCCCGTGGCATCCATGAGCGGGTTATTACCCTCGACACACACGTAGACTTCAGGCCCTCAAATTTCACCGACGCACGCAACTATACCATGGATCTGCCCACGCAGGTAACGCTGCCAAAAATGGAAGCAGGGGGATTGGACGTTGCCTGGATGGTGGTATATGTTGGTCAGGGGCCGTTACACGAAGAAGGCTATGCGCAGGCTTACCAAGATGCCATGGATAAATTCAACGCCATCCATTGGCTTGCTGGAGAAAAAGCACCTGATCGCATTGAAATCGCCTATACCTCTGATGACGTACGCCGGATTGCAGCCTCAGGAAAAAAGGTCGCGATGATCTGCCTTGAGAATTCTTACCAGGTGGGCCTTGATCTCGATAACATCAAGAAATTTCATGATCTTGGTGCGCGTTATATGTCGCTGGCGCACAATGGGCACAACCAATTCTCAGACTCCCATACAGGAGAGCGTGTAGGCGGATGGATGCACAATGGATTGAGCGACCTGGGCCGGCAGGCGGTAGCTGAGATGAACAAATGGGGGATCATGATCGACATCTCCCATCCCTCCAAGGCGGCAAACATGGAAGTGTTTGAGCTGACACGCGCCCCCGTTATGGCGTCACACTCATCAGCGCGCGCCTTGAGCGATGTAAGCCGCAATCTGGACGACGAACAGTTGATGGCCCTGAAAGAAAACGGCGGCGTCATCCAAACCGTTGCCTTCACGGGGTATGTAGATATAGAGAAAAGTAATCGCTACCGGGCCGGGCAAGACTCCTTGCGCAGGGCCATTGCAGATGAGATGGGTATTGAGCTTGTCGCTAGCCGTGGTGCGTTGTTCCGCATGTCACAAGAAGAGCGGGAAGCATACAACCAGCGCACAGCACCAGTGGAGGAAGCGTTTGAGGCGCAAAAAGAAGAGCTCGATGTATCCCCAGTCGACGTAGCTGATTTTGTTGACCACATCGATTACCTCGTCGAAAAAATTGGTATCGATCACGTAGGGATCTCCTCAGACTTTGATGGCGGCGGCGGCATTGAAGGTTGGGACGATGCCTCAGAGACCTTCAACGTCACCCTCGAACTCGTGCGCAGAGGGTACACAGAAGAGCAGATCGAAAAAATCTGGAGCGGTAACCTGCTCCGCGTCCTCGATGAAGTACAACGGATCGCAAAGGAGATTCAGGCTGAGGGGTAAATGGTTGCCCTGCCAGTTTCATTATCGAACCTTTTCCTACAGGACCTAAAACGGCTATTCGAACTACAGCCTTTGCTGCCAGTCGTGCCTTTAGATGCTAAAATGAGCGATTTCAGGGCGAATTCCCGTTAACCCGCGACCTCCCTTAAAGGATTAGAACCAGGTATAAAAGAGAAGCGAAGAGGCAAAACGATGAAGAATATGGACACGAAAGAGCGATTTATCGAACTACGGGCACGGAGCTACTCGTTCGATAAAATAGCTGAGGAGCTGGATGTATCGAAGCCGACCTTGATTAAGTGGCATAAGGAGTTTGAGCGTGAGATCGTAAACCTGCGCTACATCCACGTTGAAGGGCTGCTGGAGAAACACGGGTTACTGAAGCAGAAAAAGATCGAGGTGCTAGCCGAGGTCCTTCAACGGACGCTGGACGAGATCAGGACGCGGGATCTGAGTGATGTGTCAGTTAAACATTTAATCGAGATTACAAAACTTGTTGATGATAGGCTTGAAAAAGAATTCGATGGCATTGTCTACCTAACAAAGGAATTTACTGACCCGCTCCAATCTTTGATTGACAACTCCATGACTAGGACCATTCGATTAGGCGAATAGACATCTCTTTAATTCGAAGCGAAAGAAGTTTGCAACGATAAGTTCTAAGTGAGCACCATTCTAAGTGTTCACGTCAGCACCCGTCTATAAAGAGCATCTCCCCCTTCCCGCTCCTCTACATCACAATTCCCTCAAGAATGAGAAACCTGATTGAACGACTCGATCGGTATATCGATCTGGAGTATGACACCAGTATTAAGCAGGTCAAAGAAATATGGAAAAAACCACTCGCAGAACGCGTTTCTGAAGGCGAAGCTATCTCCGACATTGATGTTATTTCTCATGATTTAGCAAAATTGCGAGTACGGTGCCGACTCAACATATCTAAATTCCGTATTGGCAGTAGACTCCGCATCCATCAAAATAATCCAGCCGATGGCATATCATGTGAAGTACTACGAGACGATGGGCTTGAATTGGAACTCAAACCAGGCTACAGAGAGAGTTTCTCAGGCATCACTGGATCTGGCTGGATACTTGACAACGATTACGTCGACATTCGCCGCATATTGAAAGAGGTGCTTAGCGAATTGGAGCATAACAAAGAGATGTACCAGCGTTTTGTACAGAAACTAAACGGCGACCTTAAGCCTTTGCTTAGCAGACAGAAAGCAGAACAAGTGTTATCTGAGGCTAGAAAAAAAGGATTTAATGCAAAGCAGTTGAAAGCTTACTTAGCAGCATATGCTGCTCAGAATTACTATCTGATTCAGGGCCCCCCCGGTACAGGTAAAACCTGGGTACTTGCCCATCTCGCTGCGAGGCTTGCCCAAGATGGCGAACGAGTACTGATCACTGCTTTCACTCATCGTGCAATCAACAACGCTCTGGTCAAAACTGCTAGAACTACGGGATTCGATAAGATCTGTAAAGTTGGGCAGACCACTAACGCTACAGACTTGTCATGGAATGGTGGGTCCGTTGCAAATTATGAGAAATTTTCATTATCCCCTTACTCACATGAAGAAAAGGGATTAATCGTGGGAGGAACCTGTTTCGCAGTACGGACACGCAGACTATCGGACATAGAATTTGACACCGTAATCTTCGATGAAGCCGGCCAAGTAACCCTCCCTCTTGCTTTCGCAGGTATGCTTGCCGGCAAACGCTATATCTTCATCGGCGATCATAAGCAAATGCCGCCCGTTGTTGTAGCAGAGCACAGAGATAAACAAATTACGAAATCGATCTTTGAGTCATTGTTTGCCCATGCCCCTGGTACAATGCTGGACACGACATATCGTATGAACAAGGAGATAAATGACTTTCCAAGTAAACAATTCTATATGGGCAACCTGCAAACGGCAGCCTCATGCGCGAACAATCAAATCAAACTAAATCATGCACCTGACCGATTCAAAGCAATACTCAATCCACAACGACCTAGCGTATTTGTAGACCTTGGTCACGAAAAGCGTGGGATGCGATCCTCTGAGGAAGCGATATTGTCGGCGCATCTAGTGAAGGACATGATCGCCGGCGGTATCAATCCTAAGGAAATCGCTATCATCGCACCGTATCGCGCACAGGGCAGACTGATTAGAGAACAGATAAGAAAACTAGAAAATGGACGAATTTGGCTTGAAAATATTGTAGTTGATACTGTGGAGCGTATTCAGGGCCAAGAACGCGATGTCATACTTATTTCACTAACAACGAGCGACCCGTCTCATGCTGCAAACAGGGCCGAATTTTTCTTTCAACCAAATCGGTTAAACGTGGCGCTTACTCGTCCGCGCAAAAAACGAATTGTAATCGGAAGCAGTAAAGTGCTTAACACAAAGACTGGGGATAAAATGCTAGATAACAACATCGAAATTTTCAAAGAATTCTATGCATCTTGTTCAGTAATAAATGTGCGCATGCGACAAGCGGCAGAAGCTTGAAATTGGACAGATGATTATTAGAAAATATGTTTGACTAAAAAGTTGTCCATTTCTTTACTAAAAAGCTACAATCACTATTTTTCTACTACCACTCATTTACTTGTCTATCAATTCGTTTTTTCGTAGCCTCCCTTATTTGAATTGAATGTTTATAGTGCCTGCATTTCTATGTTACGCACTTTCAAAAATTGGCTACTATGTCCAAGAGGGATCTATCAGAAATAGATATCTGTGACCGTTATATCACGCCGGCACTACATAAGGCCGGCTGGTCGTTAGAACAGATCCGCCGCGAATACCCCATTTCTCCAGGCCGTATCCACGCCCAGGGTGCAGTTTACAAACGAGGAACACCGCGCCGGGCCGACTACCTGCTGTTCTACAAAAACAACCTCCCTTTGGCCGTTATCGAGGCGAAGGATAATAAGCATACTGTGGGTCACGGCATCCAACAAGCCGTCGCCTACGGGGATATGCTTGACGTTCCATTTGTTTATTCTTCCAACGGCGACGCCTTTTTGGAGCGCGATGTTACAGGCCCTGGAGGCGTCCAGGAGAAACAGATCGGGCTTGATGCGTTCCCCTCTCCGGAAACACTCTGGCAGCGTTACCAGCGTTTTAAGGGCATTACAGAGGAGCAGACAGAGGCTATCGAGGAAGAGTATTACACCGAACTGGACGGCAAAGAACCGAGGTACTACCAGCGAATTGCCATCAACCGAGTTGTCGAAGCGGTAGCACGTGGCGATAAAAGGTTGCTGCTCGTTATGGCAACCGGTACAGGAAAAACATTCACGGCTTTTCAGATCATGTGGCGGCTCAAGGAGGCCGGCCAAGTTAACCGCATCCTCTTCCTGGCTGACCGTAATATCCTGGTCGATCAAGCCAAAACAAATGATTTCCGGCCGTTCGGTGATATCGTCACAAAGTTCAGCCGGCAGAACGTTGATAAATCGTTCGAAATATTCCTGGCGCTTTACCAGTCGCTGACTGGCCCCAATGAAGCAGACAAAGCCTACAGAAAGTTTTCGAAGGATTTCTTCGACCTGATAGTAATCGACGAGTGCCACCGAGGCAGCGCAAAAGAGGATTCAGAATGGCGAGAAATCCTGGAGTACTTTGATTCAGCCGTCCAGCTTGGTCTAACCGCAACCCCAAAAGAGACGAAGTACGTTTCTAACATCGACTACTTCGGAAAGCCCGTCTATACCTACTCCCTTAAACAGGGCATCGACGACGGCTTCCTGGCTCCGTACCGTGTCATCCGAATCAATCTCGACCGAGACCTGGAGGGCTGGAGACCAGAAAAAGGCCGGCTCGATATTAACGGTAATCCCATCGAAGACAGGATCTACAATCGGAAAGACTTTGATAGAACGCTCGTGATCGAGGAACGCACCCTTTTGGTTGCCCATAAGGTCTCGGAGTATCTAAAAAAAACAGACAGGTATGCCAAAACCATTGTCTTCTGCATCGATATCAAACACGCTGACCGGATGCGACATGCGTTAGTCAATGAGAACGGAGACAAAGTTGCAGAGAACGGTAACTATGTGATGAAGATCACCGGTGACGATATGGAGGGTAAACGCGAGCTAGATACCTTCATTGATCCGGAAAGCACGTACCCGACCATCGTTACCACCTCGAAGCTATTAACAACGGGTGTTGATGCGCAGACTTGTAAAGTGATTGTGCTAGACTCAAATATTGGGTCTATGACAGAGTTTAAGCAGATTATAGGACGGGGTACACGCATCCGGGAAGATTACGGTAAACATAGTTTCACCATCATCGACTTCCGGGGCGTGACAAACCTGTTTGCCGATCCAGATTTTGACGGTGAACCCGTTCAGATTTACATACCGGGACGTGAGGACCCGATCACCCCTCCAGAACCAGATCCCGTTGATACCAGCGAATCTGAAAGTGAAGATGAGGATGGCCGGCAGTACAAATACCACGTAGATAATGTAGAAGTAAAAGTGGTGAACGAGCGGGTTCAATACTACGGCCCAGACGGCAAATTGATAACCGAGTCACTGCGCGACTATTCCCGCAAAAACCTGCGTAAATCCTTTGCGTCACTGGATGACTTCCTGCAACATTGGAGCAGCGCCCAGAAAAAGGAAACGTTATTGGCCGAGTTACTGGATAAGGGTATTTTTTATGAGGCACTAGCAGAGGAAGTAGGTAAAGATCTAGGCCCCTTTGATTTGATCTGTCATGTGGCATACGATCAGCCGGCTCTCACACGTCAAGAACGGGCCGAGAATGTGCGCAAGCGCAACTACTTCGCCAAGTATGGAGATCAAGCTCGTCAAGTGCTAGAAGCACTCCTGGACAAGTATGCGGATCAAGGAGTAGAACAGATAGAAAAAATGGAAGTCCTGAAAGTTCACCCTATTAGCCAGTTGGGTTCACCCATTGAAATAGTACGGCACTTCGGCGGCAAAAAGCAGTTTCTTCAGGCCGTCCGAGAACTGGAGCGGGAAATTTACACTTTAGCGAGTTAACACTATGCAGGTATTTGTGGTTAGGGTTGATTATGGGGCTCATACCCAGGCATTCAAAGACAATGGATATGCAGGTATCGGCTGGTTTGAGGATGCGCTGGCCGAAGAAGAGAAGAAGAATAAGGAAAAGCTGCGCACTGCGTACGAACTAGTTTACCCCGATCATAAACCTGGAAGGTCAGCACAAAATGTGAGTCAGATTTACCGCTTCTTGAATGCAGTTGAAGACGGTGATGTAGTTCTTACTCCATATAACGACAGCAGAATGATCGCCGGCCGTGTAGTAGGAAAATCATATGCCCAAACGGACACTTCTTCTCCCTATACCCATCGCATCAAGGTAAAATGGAATAAGCAGATCCTCAATCGTAAAGATTTTTCAATACCGCTCCAAAACACGCTCCGGAGTATGCTTACGGTTTTTCGTGTCAATCAGATCGGGGAAGTATGTCAGGCCGCCGGCTTCCCTTATGATGGTGACGACGCGATATCGGTCGCCCGCAAAAAAGTCAAGGAACAAGACTACTACGAACCCATCCGCAATTTACTTCTAGAGTTGGACGATAAGGAGTTTGAGGTCCTTGTAAGCTACCTTTTGCAGACTATGGGCTTTTCACCAACCAAAGACCCCATCAGTACAAGAGGTGCTGATGGCGGCACTGACTTCGAGGGAGAACTCAATGTACAAGGTATTGCAACTATCTTTCTTCAGGTCCAGGTAAAACGATATAAGCAAACCAACAAAGTGCAGGAAAGCGCCATCCGAAACTTTAGAGGTGCACTTAAACGTGACGCCCACGCCTGTTTTATCACATTGTCCAGTTATAGTAAAAAGGCCAAGAATAGCGCTAACGACCCGGACAAAGTACCCATTCAACTTGTCAACGGTGATCAATTTATAGACATTCTGACCGCACAATACGACCATGTAATCGATCTACTGCACACAGAGGACCAGGACGAACTAGCTAACAAGCTAAATTTCAAGAAAGTACTTGTCCCTGGATGAACTCTAAACCTAAACCCTAAATTCGATAGTGTCTCTTTCGCCTACTGTAAAATCTATCCAGGACATTATGCGGCAAGACGCCGGCGTGGACGGCGATGCTCAGCGCATTTCACAACTGGTCTGGATGCTGTTTCTCAAGATCTTCGATACAAAGGAAGAAGAATATGAAATGATGGAGGAGGGCTACCGCTCCCCCATCCCCGAGACGCTACGCTGGAGAAGTTGGGCGGCTGACGATGAAGGCATAACGGGCGACTCGCTCCTGGACTTCATCAACAACGAGCTTTTTCCAGGACTGAAAGAAGTCCAAACCACTGATCAACGCGGGCTGGTAGTACGGAGCATTTTCGAGGATTCGTATAACTACATGAAGTCGGGCACCCTCCTCCGGCAGGTTGCGAACAAGATCAACGAAATCGACTTCGTCTCCTCAAAAGAGCGACACCACTTTAACGACATTTACGAGAAGATCCTCAAAGACCTCCAGAGTGCCGGCAATTCTGGCGAATACTACACGCCGCGTGCTGTAACCCGGTTTATGGTGGAGATGACAGACCCGAAGCTGGGAGACACGGTCTTCGATCCCGCATGCGGTACGGGTGGCTTCCTGGTAGATACCATCGAACATTTGAGGCGTAAAGGTATCAAGTCGGTCGATGAACGTGCGCAACTCCAGCGTATGATCCGAGGTGTGGAAAAGAAGCCGTTGCCCCATATGCTGTGCCTGACGAACCTCATCCTTCACGACGTCGAAGTACCCAATGTAAAGCGGGATAACTCGCTGGCGGCTCCACTGCGTTCTTATGGCCCCGGAGATCAAGTAAACATCATTGTTACCAATCCTCCCTTTGGTGGTACAGAAGAACCGGGTATTGAAAACAATTTCCCCGAAGCATACCGCACCCGAGAAACCGCTGACCTTTTTCTGGTGCTGATTATGCGTCTGCTCAGGCCGGCCGGCCGATCCGCCATTGTATTACCGGATGGGGCATTGTTTGGAGAAGGCACTAAAACGCGCATCAAAGAGAAACTGCTGGAAGAGTGCAACCTGCATACCATCGTGCGCCTACCTAAAGGTGTATTTGCGCCGTACACGAGCATTAATACCAACCTACTGTTCTTCACCAAAGGAGAACCGACAACCGAGATCTGGTACTACGAGCACCCTTATCCGAAAGGGTATAAAAGCTACTCGAAGACGAAACCGATACGCATCGATGAATTTGAGCCGGAAAAAGCGTGGTGGGACAACCGTGAAGAGAGCGAGTACGCATGGCGGGTATCCATCGACGAGATCAAGCAGCGTGACTATAACCTGGACATCAAGAACCCGAACACCGAAGATGACGGCCCCGGCGATCCGGACACCCTGTTGGCAAAATATGAGCTGATCCAGGCCGGCGTGAAGCAGACCCGTGAAGCGCTCAAAAAGGAATTGATGGAGGCGCTTGGATGAGGGAAATCGAGATGTTGATAGAGCGCTTCGACCTTCTCCTGGATGCGCCGGACAGTGTTTCTAAGTTGCGGCACTTGATCCTGGATGTCGCGATTCGTGGGAAGTTGGTGGATCAGGACCCGAACGACGAGCCGGCTTCGGTACTGCTGGAACGAATTGCGGAGGAGAAGGCACGGCTGGTGAAGGAAGGGAAGATAAAGAAGCCGAAAAAGCTGCCGGCGATTGATCCTGATGAGGTGCCATTTGAGTTGCCGGCGGAGTGGAAATTTTTCAGATTCGGTTTTGCTTTCGATATCCAAGGAGGGACACAACCCCCAAAGAGTACTTTTATGGACTCGCCGGGGCAAGGATATATTCGGCTTCTTCAGATCAGGGATTTTGGCACGAAGCCCGTGCCTACTTATGTTCCAGAAGATCGCGTTCGAAGGTTTTGTACAGAAGACGATATACTGATTGGCAGGTATGGAGCTTCTGTTGGAAAAATCTTTACAGGAATGCGTGGAGCGTACAACGTCGCACTTGCCAAGCTGGTTTATCCCAATGGTGCTTTTGCAAAAGAGTACCTAATAAATATGCTACGAACGGGTTTATTTCAAAACCCCGTAACTGGAATTTCTCGCTCCGCTCAAGCTGGTTTCAATAAGGGTGACTTATTTCCCCTTATTCTTCCCCTACCTCCCCTCCCCGAACAACACCGCATCGTCGCGAAAGTAGACCAGCTCATGGCCCTGTGCGACGAACTGGAGCAACAGCAGGCTGAACGCGAGAAGGTACGTGTAAAAGCCAACAGCGCGGCCGTACAGACCCTCTTGGCATGTAACAGCCCAACCATCTTCACCCGTAACTGGAAACGCATTCGGGACAACTTTGACCTGCTGTACAGTGACCCCGCTAACGTCCAGGAACTTCGCCAGGGCATCTTACAACTCGCCGTCCAGGGTAAGCTCGTCCCGCAAGATGTGAACGATGAGCCGGCGTCGGTGCTGCTGGAACGGATTACGGAGGAGAAGGCGCGGTTAGTGAAGGAAGGGAAGATCAAGAAGGATAAACCTTTTTCTAACCTGATATCGGATGTCCCACCTTTCGAAATTCCGGTTACATGGCAATGGACAACCTTGCAATCAATTTTCGAAATTTCGCGAGGAGGATCCCCTCGACCTAGTGGTGATCCACTCTATTTTGGTGGCAACATCCCCTGGATTACAGTCTATGAAATCACCAAAGATGATGAAAAATATCTAACAAGAACAAAGGATGGGTTGACAGAGGAAGGAAAGAAAAAGAGTCGACTGATAAGCCCTGATGATTTGCTGATCACCAATAGTGGAGCCACATTGGGCGTTCCCAAAATTAGTTTGATTAGCGGTTGTATAAATGACGGTGTAGCCGTCTTACGAAACTTTCACTCTTTCGAAATAAACAACTACTCATATTTATACTTGTATCAACAAACGTCCTCGTTTCGAAATATAAACCAAGGACAAGGACAACCTAACTTGAATACCAGTATTTTAGCTTCCTGGCATTTTCCTCTCCCACCGTTACCCGAACAACGCCGCATCGTCGCCAAGGTAGACCAGCTCATGGCCCAGTGCGACGAACTAGAGACCAAATTAGCGACCTCACAGGGCGTCTCTAGCCGGCTCCTGGAAGCCGTTGTGGCCGGTGTTGTTGACTCTTAATAAATGGACCCACGCCTCCTCTACCATATCACTCCTATCAGCAACCTCTCCCGTATCTTGGAAGCCGGGGGCCTTTTGCCGCATAATCGTCTCGTAGCCGGCGCTTACACCGACGTTTCACATGCACATATTCAAGAACGGCGGGCGCATCGTCAAATCCCGTGCGGACCGCGAGGCACATTACACGACTATGTCCCTTTTTTCTTTTGCAATCGCCCTCCCATGCTGTATTCGATCCACAAAAAGGGCCGACAGCGAGACATGATCTATATCGTGACTTCCATTGAAAAAGTACGCGAAAACAACCACCGATTTGTCTTTTCTGACGGCCATGCGGCAATGCGGTTCAGCAATTTCTACGACAACGAAACCGCAATCGAAAATATAGACTGGCCTCTAATGAAAGCGACCTACTGGACCGATACCGTAGACGATACTGATCGGCAAAGAAGAAGGCAGGCCGAGTTCCTTATCCATGATTTTGTGCCTGTGTCTTCCTGGCTAGGCATTGCGGTGCAATCTCAGCGCATGGAAACCAGTGTCAAAAAAATCTTAGCCGAATTCGATCTGGATGTATACATAAATATCAAGAACGACTGGTATTATTGATCCTTTTTGACACAAAATCGTAGTATATTTGAACAGTTACACTGTGAAACAACGCCTGCCATGATACACCTGAAACGCGGCAACTTACTGGAAGCCTCTGCCGAGGCACTGGTCAACACGGTAAATTGTGTTGGCGTCATGGGTAAAGGCATTGCGCTGCAATTCAAACAGGCATATCCGGAGAATTACAAGATCTACAAAAAAGTTTGTGACCAGCATGCACTCAAAACGGGTATGATGCTGGTGCATGATCGCGGCGGACTCGAAAAATCGGCTGATCCCCCCCGATATATCATCAATTTCCCCACAAAAAATCACTGGCGTGGAAAATCTAAAATGGCAGACATCGAATCAGGTCTCCAGGCGCTGATCGAAGAAATCCATACACGCGAAATCAAGTCTATTGCTATCCCGCCGCTTGGCTGCGGCAATGGTGGTCTGAACTGGAACGATGTTCGAACACGAATTGAACAGGCGTTTGCTGTATTGCCTGACGTAGAAGTGCAGTTATTCGCCCCCGGTAATGCACCGACGGCTGACAAAATCCCGATTCGTACAAAAAAGCCGAATATGACCCAAGGTACAGCGCTGATCGTGTTTTTAATGGCATTATACAAGGTAATGAACTACAAAATTGGATTGCTCGAAATTCAGAAGTTGCTCTATTTTTTGCAGGCCAGCGGCGTCCCGCTCAAGCTCGACTTCAAAAAAGAGCGATATGGTCCTTACGCCGAAGCCGTTCATCATATGTTGCAACGAATGGCCGGCCACTACATTGAGGGATATGGTGACCGCGCAGACATAAAAACCGAGCTAACGCTAAGCCCCAACGCCATTAGCGAGGCAAAGAAATGGCTGGAGCAACAAGAGGAACGAGAGTTATTAAGTTCGCATCTTACCCGTATCCGAGAACTCGCGGAAGGGTTTGAATCACCGTATGGCATGGAGTTACTTGCATCAACACATTGGGTTTTTCAAGAAGATGGGGAAACTGCAAAGGACCCAGAAAAAGCAATCGCTGCCTTACATGCATGGAACGAGCGAAAACGCAAGCAACTTAAGCCCGAGCACATCATTGTAGCGTGGGATCACCTGCGCGAATTAGGCTGGGTAAATCTACCCTCCAGCGCACGTGTAACGGGAAGTCATTGACACTAATCTGAACGCTTCTCTAGCTGGCTCTTGAAAGCCGTCGTGGTAAATTAAGTACATTTCTGAAAACAAATCTGGGAACCATTTTTCTGGGCCAACCTTAAACCTTACAATAACGTAAGGTTTACATGAAGACATCTCAAAGCGCCGTTTTTCGTGGCGACGGTTTCGACCGCACTGCGATAGACTATGTAACAACCGACAAAGGCAAAAATGCCTCAGCGTTCCTAAACGAAAGTCGCTTCACCGTGAAGGAAGCAGAAGTAACCTCACGCGTGGCAAATTACTGGGAAAGCCAAGGACTGATAAATGTTGAACGTGATGGCGAAAAAGGCTGGCGTAAATTCAGCATTATCGATCTGGTCTGGTTAAAAACCGTAACCAAGCTTAGAAACTTTGGCTGGTCCATCGACAAGCTAAAAGAAGTCCAGACCAGCCTATTCGAGGGGCCGGCGTTTATCGACAAGAATAAACGCCGCATTTCCTTTTTTGAAATTTACATCGCGATGGCGCTGACCCTTCGAAAGCCTGTCTACCTGCTGGTTTTCCAGGATGGAATCGCAGAACCCGTTTATTACGAGCAGTACAGTGCAACCCTGCGTTTCTTCGAGTTGAAGGATTACACCGTACTCCACATAAACCCCATCCTACAATCAATTTTCCCCAATTCGGATCTTACGCCGCTTTTTGAGCAGACCGTAGAAGTCGATGACAATGAATTCGAAGTGCTTTTTGCTCTTCGTACGGGGAATTATGAGAGTATTACCGTCCGGAGTAAGAATGGACAACCCAAGACACTGGAGCTTGAAGAACGTGTGGATGCTCCCACTGTTTTTCAGTTGCTCAACGAGCACGACTTCCAGGACATGACCGTTAAGCGTAGGGATGGAAAGATCCTCAATGCCAAACGCACCATCATTAAAAACTTTTAACGACATGCTAACCGGAAGCCCCGGAGGCCTTTTTCAAACCGGTGTGCTGACTGGAGACCCCAGAGGCGTACCTTTCGGAAGGAATTATGCTTTCCCTCGAAAGATGCGCGGAGATCCTGAACAGCAACGGTGAAAACTATACCGATGACGAAATAAAGCAAGCTAGAGACTTTTTGTATCAGCTAGCTTCTATCGACTATGAGATCTTCAAAAGCCAAACCGAAGAAACAGAACGCAGTGATCTACACTCGCGTGTCGACCGACGAACAGGCCGAAAAGGGGTATAGCCTCAGGTACCAGGACGAGCGGTTAAGAACCTACTGCCGCCTAAATGACATCGAAGTGGTCGAACATTATCAAGACGACGCTTCGGCGAAAACCTTCGAGCGACCCGCCTTTCAGGAATTTCTCCAGTTTATCAACGCAAATGCTGATAAGGTGGACCTGTTTATTTTTCTGAAATGGGATCGGTTTGCCCGAAATGCTGAATCCGCATATGCCATGATCCGCCTTCTCGAATCGAAGGGGATCATGGTGTACTGCGTGGAGCAGCCTGTTGATCTCAGCGTCCCCGAGAACAAGTTCATGCTGGCATTCTATCTGGTTGCCCCAGAAGTAGAGAACGACCGGCGAGGACTCAACACCATGACCGGTATGCGGCGAGCAAAGTTAGAGGGGCGCTGGGTCGGCATGGCTCCAAAGGGGTACAAAAATGCCCGTGACGCAGCGAACAGACCCATCGTAATTCCTAATGATGACGCCCGATTCATCCGTCTAGCTTACGAGAAAATGGCAGAAGGGGCATACTACATGGAGGAAATCCGACGCGAATTAAACCGCATGGGATTTGTGTGTAGCAAGAACATCTTCACCAAGATGCTCCAGAACCCGTTTTATATCGGCAAGATTACCGTGCCGGCGTATCGTGACGAGCCGGAGGAAACCGTGGAAGGAATTCATGAAGCCCTGATCGACGAAGCTCTGTTCTACAGGGTACAGGATATTATCCAGCGGGCTAACGGCAAACGTAAAGAAGTACCAAAGCGCCAGCATTCAGAGCTACCGTTGCGAGGCTTTCTGGTATGCCGGCAATGTGGCGGTAATTTGACAGGCAGCAAGACGCGTGGTAATGGTGGGCAGTATTACTACTACCACTGCCAGCACGGCTGTAAGGAGCGTTTCCGCGCTACTGAAGCCAACGATAGATTTACCGACTACCTGAAAGCAATTAAACCACCAGAAGAGATTGCCCTGTTGTACCTGCACATCATGGAAGACATTTTCAGGCAGAAAGAAGGCAACAAGAGCGATGCCCTGGCGCGGGTAGAACGGGACATCAGAAAACAGGAGGAGCGCCTTACGTCAGCAACCGAAAAGTATATAGACGACAAAATCGGAGCGGATGCGTACGAACGACTGGAGGGCCGGCTGAGGCATCGACTTCAGGAGCTAGAAGCGGAGCGCCGAAACCTGGAGGAAATGGAAACCGATTTCGACAGGTATGCCCGGTACGGTATGGCGTTGATTTCTGATCTACCCGGTTACTTCCAAAAGGCAGAGTTACCCATTCAACAGAAAATGGTTGGTTTAATATTCCCGGAAAAGCTAACGTACGACCAGGGCAATTATCGAACCACGCGACTGAACGAGGCAATCGCCCTTTTCAACCGCAAAAAGGCCGATATTGAGGCAAAAAACAAAGGGCTGACCGCTTCAGTAAACGATCAGCCCTCGGAGGTTGCCCTACCAGGACTCGAACCTGGATCCTCCTGATCCAGAGTCAAGAGATACATACCTGTAGCCACCACAATTCTGCTTGCCCAGATGCTGCGCAGGGCTTAGCATAACAGAAGTGAGGAACTGCGCTATACCCTATTCGAAATTTGGCAATCAAAAAAGCCGGCTACCCAACGGGTGCCGGCTTTTTGTTGCCCCACAAGGAGTCGAACCTTGAACCTTCGGAACCAGAATCCGACGCTCTGCCAATTGAGCTATAGGGCAATTAATTCTGGAATGCTGTGAAATGCTGTTTTTAGGCTCTTGTTCCGGGCAAGGTTTTGAACTTTGCGAACTTTGCGACTCCCACCCAGAGATCCTTCATACTGCTAGGATGACATGGGTAAAGAATGTTGCCAACCCTGCCCCATTCGACACTCGGCAATCGAAATTCGGCACTCCATCAATTCTCCTGCGGCCCCATCCATACCGATACGCAGTCGTTCATGATTTCGCTTACCAGCTCTGTGTCTAGCACTGCGTGGATCATGGTTTCGGCCTGGCAGAGTTGGGCACTGGTCAGGCCGGCGACCCCCATCAGTTGCGCGCGCGACAGGTTGGCGCCGCGGAATGTGGCGTTGGTAAAGATTGCGCCATCCAGTTGTGCACCGCGGAGGTCTGCACCGTTGAGATTGGCGCCCATCAGGTTTGTACCAACCAGGGTTGCTGCTTTCAGATCTGCGCCGGCAAGGTTTGCGTCTGTCAGGTCGGCGTTGTCGAGTTGGGCGGAGAACAGGGTTGTGTTGCTCATGTCGGCATCGCGTAGCCGGGCTGCGCGGAAGTCTACTCCGTCGAGTGTGGCTTCTTGCAGGTTGGCGCCGTTGAGGGCCGCACCGCGCAGGTCCATCGACGCCATGTTTGCGCGTGGCAGAGGAACAGGGCCAAAAAACACAAACGCCCACAGCATCGTTGCCAAGGCCCCAACCATTGCCGTTTTTTGTGTCCGCGAATCACTCGACCATTCACGCCACGAGAACCGCCGGCGCTTGTAGCCTTTGAGCGTTGCTACAGCGTTTGTGTAAAACGAATACGACATTCCGCTAATCAGCACAAACAGCAGCAAGTGAAACGCTGAGCCATACGGATCTGCTTTTACGAGATATCCCAACCCAAAATAGCCAATCGTGACCGGCACGATGCACCAGCCTACCAGGATTGTAACCGCTTTTTGCAGATCAAAAAATGGCAAGTGCGAATCACGGAGATGCGGGATGTGCGCGCGCATGATCCCGGTCATCAGCCATGGGTACACTTTTTTGTCGAGTGGCTTGCCGTCAGGAAATACCGCAGGAAACGCCGCGAGGTCTTCCCACAACCGCTGGAGATACAGGTGGAAATAGATAAACAGAACCGACAGAATCATCGGCACCACCCAGAAAAAGCTGGCAGCCGGGATTTTGGTACCGATTAATGGTAGCGGCGAAACAGCCATATTCGTGATCAGGTGGATGTCCTGCGTAGACGACACCACGAGCCATGCATACAAACAGCAAAGCAGTTTAATCAGGAAGAGCCGACTGCCTTTTCTCGAGGTTTCTTCGACGTGCTTTAACCAGTCGGTGTCTTCGATACCAGCCGGCAACTGGGCACTCGACATATTCGCGCCGCGCAGCTGTTTGATCTGAAGACCCCGCACGCCGTGCAGATTTGCTTCCTGCAGGTTTGCCTCATACAACACCGCGTGGTGCAGCGTGGCGTCCTGCAAATCAGCGCGACCGAGAATGGTACCCTGTAAATTGGAAAGCGAGAGCCGGGCATCATGCAGGTAGGCGCGCGTCATGTTTGCACCCGACAAATTCGATTCGCGCATATTAGCGCGGTACAAATTGGCCTGGGAGAGGTTTGCGCCTGACAAGTTCGCCAGTGAGAGCCGCGCACCCTGAAGATCGCTGCCCCACAAACTGGCTTTTTGGAGATTAACCCCGCCCATCATGGCACCCTGAAGATTGGCCTTGGAAAGGCCGGCGCCCTGCAAGTTGGCTTTGGACAAATTTGCCTGACACATGTTGGCTTCGGTCAAATTTGCCCCATGCAAATCTGCACCAACCAGGTTCACGCGCTCCAGGTTGGCCCGTTTACCACGCTGTCCGCTGGAGTTCACCCATTCCAGGTGCTCCTCAAGGACGCGCTCCAGGTCTTCTTCAGAAATATCGATAAAAAAGGTGGGCTCATGCTCGTATTCAACAAGCGGATTCCCTCCGGCAGGCTGTTCGCTCTCTTTGCTCATGCAATACTCAGGGTGCAAAAATTGACTGTAATAGCAGAAAGATTGGATCGTATGGTCCAGTCAGCGATAACCCGGGTTGGAACGGATAAACCGTTTCAGCAGCAGGTTTTTTAAAAGAGGGGCATGATTGGTATCAGCGCTGGTAAAACAAAACCAAAAGCCGTACCTGATGGTATATGCACAAGGTGAGCGTACCTCGTGGGGGCGGATCTACAGACCGCGTCGGGTAGACGAACGGGGCTGTCGAGGTCCTGGTTGTGCAATCAATACCCCTAAAATACACGATTTAGTTACGCCAAATCAAGATTGCCGGCCCAACGTAAGGAATTAGGGTAGATGGGCCGCTCCATTCTTTCTTTTGATCCCACACGGCCCATTGCTATAATTGTCCTTATGTGTGCCTACTTTGCAGAACAAGCAGGTTTTGCACATGGTACGCGTGCGCGACAATCTTTCTCAGGTTTCCCTTTACTATCGTTACATAAAAAAGCATTATGGAAGCATTTGTTGATGCTAAGTACGCACAAATCCTTCAAGCCGAAAAAGATACCCTTGGAAGCCTGAAAACCCTGCTCGAAAAAACAGAGACCGACGAGCAGACCATTAGCCAGCTAAATGACATCATCAACCACCTGGAAACACTCTTCCTGGTCGTGATAGTTGGGGAATTCAATGCCGGCAAATCCAGCGTCCTTAATGCTTTTTTTGGCGCAAAACTGATGGAAGAAGGGCCAATTCCAACCACGGCCAAAGTCACCATCATCAAACATGGTGAGGAAGTGATGGAGCGGCAACTATCTGAGTTTCTTGTCGAAAAACAGATTCCGTCGCCATATCTCCACAACCTGAATCTCGTTGATACACCCGGCACGAATTCGATTGTCACACAGCACCAGGAACTGACGGAGCGTTTTATTCCACGCGCTGACCTTGTGCTGTTTATAACCTCCTTCGACCGCCCATTGTCCGAATCAGAGCGGCAGTTTCTGAGCTATATCCGCGACAGTTGGGGCAAACGGCTGGTGTTTGTGCTGAACAAACTCGACCTTTCGCGTAGCGACGAAATGCTGAACCAGGTGCTCACCCACGTGCGCAGCGGGTGTATGGAGTTGATGGATTTTGAACCGCGCATTTTCCCTATCAGCGCGGAGCAGGCTTTTCGGGCCAAAGAAATGGAAGCCGGCGAAGAAAAAGACGCGCTGTGGGAAGCAAGCCGGTTTGGCGATTTTGAGTCGTTTATCACCGAGCACCTGACCGACACCAACCGGCTTGCGCTCAAATTCAACGCCCCCATCGACGCCGGCACGCGCCTACTCGATGCCCTTGAGGTGCGCATGATGCAGCGCGCCAAAGTCCTCGAACAGGACGAGGCCAATCTCACCGAACTAGACCGCATCCTCAAAGAAGCCCGCGCCACCCTCATCGACGGATATGGCCGGCACATTACCGAAGTAGACAACCTCCTCCTCCAACTCCAGCAGCGTGGTACCCAATTCCTCGACGATACCATCCGAATCAGTAAACTGGGGATGATCAAAGACCGCGACCTGTTCAAGGAAGAATTCTCCCGACAGGTGGTGCGCGATACCGATAAACAGGTAGAAGCACAGGTCACTTCGGCTGTCGACGGACTGCTCAAAAAAGCACTCTCTCTGTGGAATCAAACGCTGACCGAATTTGCCGACCGCGTACGCGCTGTAGCCGGCCCGGGCAATGCATCCGGACGGGGTGACTTTTTCTACAACCGCTCCGAGGTCTTCCACAGCATCATGAAAGAGGCAGATCGCAAAATTGAGACGTATGATCTGAAAGAGGAAGCGCGACGAATCCTCGAAAACTCGCGCAATGCAGCTGCTATGTTTATGGGTGCTGAGGCAGTGGCTGCTGGCATCGGCGCAGTTGCAACGGTAGTTTTCACAGCAACTGCTGTAGACGTTACGGGCGGATTTATCGCCGCCGGCATTGTCGCCCTCGTTGGTCTCATTTTCCTGCCCCGCCAGAAGCGAAAGGCAATTTCAGAATTCAACGACCGCACCACCGCTCTTCGGGAAGACATGAAGAAAGCACTTGTCCAGCAACTCGATGAAGAAGTAGACAGTTCGCTAGCACGCGTCAGCGATACGGTTGCACCTTACGTAAAATTTGTGACCAAGGAACGCCAGTTTGTAGACGAAGTCGCTACAAAAAAGCAGGAGATTTCGGGAGAAATTGATCGGCTTCGGAAAGCGATTGTAGAGAAGGTGGGTGTGGCGGACGTTGAGGAAGGTTGAAGGAATGTAAACTTCGACATTCAAAATTCCTTGTTCGATGTTCGTTATTCCCAAAGGCTGCTAACCTTTTCTCCGTGACATCCTGAGCCGCGCGAAAGGTCTGTGTAAAACAACACCTTCGCGCCTTGCACAGACCCTTCGCGGGGCTCAGGGTGACAGGCGGGAAGTGTCGAGGTAGATCTCCCGCTTTTGCTTTCCCAGCCCCTTGTTGGGGGCCACGATGACATGCGCAGAAGCATTGAGAGACCTCTCGCTTTTGCTTTCCTAGCCCCTTCGCCCGGGCTCAGGCTGGTGTTGAGAGGACCGGGTGCCGAAGTGCAGAAATACGGAAATGGTTAAACACGGAGTGATTATTGAAATACGCCGCAGAATGCTTCCCGGAAACGCGAATGCTGGTTTAGACATCCAATAGGCACTTCTATGCCACGACCACACCCTACATATCTTATTTTATGTAGCATTTTTTGCTTTATAATGCTACAAACGCCTGTTCAGGCGCAGGAGACCATTGTTGTTGGCGGCGAAAATACGCCAGAAAACGTATTGCCAGACACACTGGTCATTCCAGAACCGGAGTTTGAGTTCGACTTTGCAGTCGACCTTGGCATGAGCCGAATCGAAAACTCGGTCGGTAAAAAAGAACAGTTTTTTGCCACAGCGCTAATGCCTGAGTTTTACTATGGCGAGTACAGCGCCGGCTTGCTGCTCAAAATGCACCTCCGCTTGCAAGGAGGCTCTACGCGTAAAGAGGACTATGACTCGTTTAACGATTTCCTCAGCATCATCCGATTTGTTCAATTTGCAGAGAAAGGCGTAGACGGCTACTACGGAAGGTTTGGTGAGCTAGAAGAGACAACGCTTGGGTTCGGGCAGTTCATCAACCTGTTCAACAACTCGATTAGTCTGGATGACCAGAAACGCGGGTTTGAAGTAAATTACCGCACCAAAGATTTTCTCGTTGAAGGCATTTATTCCAACTTGTTAGCCCCTGAGGTATTCGGACTCCGCGGTGCATACTTCCCTTTGACCAGCGACCCTGTTTCCCGGTACAGACTGGTTTCGTTTGGTGTAAGCCTGGCCGGCGACCTCGGCAATAAAGGCACCCTGGTGAATGTCGAAATCCCGGGCGCACCTTTTCTCGTGGATGCATTAACAGACGACAACGGTATCCGCACAGCGGTAGGTAACGACGACGGGAAGTTACTGATGGGCGGCTTTGATGCATCGATGCCCATCTTTCTTTCTCCTACCTCAACCGGACTGGCATACGCTGAAGTCTCCAAGATTTTTGGGCACGGAATGGGCATTGGCGCCGGCATTACAGGCAACTGGGATCTACCCGACGAAGGACTGCGGCTCGAAATTCAGTTTGAACAACGATTCATGGGTAAAGCGTTCATCCCGAACTATTTCAACTCCCTCTACGAGGCCTTGCGCCTGCAAACGCTGGGTATTCCAGTCGATGGCGATGACGATGTGGAAGCGCTCAATACCCGCCGTAATATTCTGACTGCACAAACCAAGCGGCGCTTTGGCTCCTACTTCACCATGGCCTGGCGTTACAAACGCATGTGGAAATTCAGGTGGAGTTTTGAAAACGCGTGGAATGTAAAAGACAGTGCCTGGATTCATGCTGACGTTCGGGTTAAATCACGCGAGCTTCCGGTATACCTTCGCCTGCGCTTCGACCAACTCCGTACAGCTAGCCAGGAAGAGCTTATCACAACGGGCAACAACCTCAATTTCTTCCGGCTTGAAACAGCTGTACGTGTGATGAGCATGTTGATGCTTGGTGTTGGAGTGCGCAACAGTTTTGAAGCAGACTTCCACGAAGGGATTCCGATTGGCTTGAAGAAGCGCCGGCGTATTGAGCCCAAGTTTGTGCTCATTTTCCCGCCCCAAAAGAAAAAACCTGCGGGCTAATCTACAACGAATGCCGGCAAAAGGAGCACAAAAAACGCCGCAAGGCGTGTAAGCTGCGTTGGTAAGTTTTTTCCAGTGGTACACCTTTCATGCCTCCAACCGACCCGGCCCTCAATGCCCACGAAAAGTGGATGGCCAAATGCATTTCGTTGGCAAAACGCGGACAGGGACACGCAAGTCCGAATCCCCTGGTTGGCTCCGTACTTGTTGATGAACAAGGCAACGAACTGGGAGTCGGATGGCACGAGGTCTATGGCAGTGCCCATGCAGAACGGAACGCGGTTGCTGATGCTGAATCAAGGCACAACGCAGCTGCTTTGAAAAAGGCAACCTTGTACGTGAACCTGGAGCCGTGCAGTCACTACGGCAAAACACCTCCCTGTGCAGAGCTTGTAATCGAAAAGCGTATCCCCCGCGTTGTAATTGGGATGGTCGATCCTTCCAAAAAGGTGAGCGGGCGTGGCATCAAAATGCTGCAAGAGGCCGGTGTAGAGGTATGTGTGGGTGTGCTTCAGGCAGCCTGCGAGCGCCTCAACGAACCTTTTACCCAACACCAGCAAACAGGCCGGCCGCTGGTTACCCTAAAAATGGCGCAGACGCTCGACGGGCAAATTGCAACCGCTACGGGTGATTCGCAATGGGTATCAGGAGCAGGCTCGCGCAAGCTTGTACACCACTGGCGTGCCACGCTGGATGCCGTCCTGGTTGGCCGTGGCACGGCCCTGGCAGATAACCCATCGCTTACCGTCCGGCATGTAGACGGCCGGCAACCGTACCGCATCGTGCTCGATCGCACCGGCAGCCTCCCCGCTTCGATGCATTTGTTTTCTGATGAGCATGCTGGCAAAACCATCGCGGTTACGGCCTCAGCTGCCAAGCCGGCTTATGCGAACCAACTGCAGCAAGCTGGTGGTGAGCTTATACACGCACCGGTAACGGATGGCAAACTCAATCTGCTTGAAGTTCTTCAGCTGCTTGGTAAAAGCACCAACCACCGCAAAGGCTTGCAAACTGTCCTCGTCGAAGCCGGCCCCGGACTCGCAACGGCGCTCTTCCAGAAAAATCTCATCGACCGATTCTACCTCTTTATAGCCCCCAAACTGGTTGGCAAAGGCACGCCAACGCTCCACGGGCTCAACATCAACCTGATGAAAGACGCCTACCAGTTTGCAGCATCTGAATGGCAACCTGTTGGAGAAGACATGCTGTTCAAAGGATACCGGCGGGCATTTTAGCGGTTGCTGCAAATTATGGAGCTGCGTTTAATGCCGATTTTCAAGTGCCGAATGCCGGTTGATATTCTTTTTTTACACTAGACGCATACGAAAGCATTGCTACCTGTGCCGTTGTCGTGCAAAATAGCAGCACTGAAAACACGAAAAATCTGAATCTTGCTTCCAACTCTTAATTCGCGTTATTCGGCATTCGACAATCTCCAAAACCTCAAAAATCCGTACCTTCCCCCAACCTTGCCACTATTCGAATACGGTCATGATTTCCCCTCGCATCCTCCCTATAATCTTGCTTGTTAGCCTCTTTGCATTCTCACCGGCACCTATCAACTCCAACGACGATCCCATCCTTGGTTTTAGCGAGGCCGGTGCAATTGCGCAGCGGGCACTTGAAGCAACTTTTGAAGCACAGCTAACAGCTGCCAACCTGCGCGATTGGATGAAAACCCTGACAGCCCGCCCGCACCACGTCGGCTCTGCTTTTACCAAAGAGAAAGTCCAGTTTATGGCGGATAAGTTTGAGTCTTGGGGATACGACGTTGAGATAGAGGAATTTACGGTACTCTTCCCAACACCCAAAGTCCGCATTGTTGAGTTGGTTGCACCTACCCGATACAAAGCAAAACTTACCTTTCCTGAAACAGGCGAAAAAGTGAGCCGGGCCGTAAAAAAGGAAATGCTGCCCGGATACAACGCATTCTCTGCGGATGGCGATGTAACGGCCGAACTGGTTTACGTTAACCAGGGCATCCCGCAAGATTATCAGGACCTCAAACAACGCGGTATTGATGTCGCTGGCAAAATTGTTATTGCACGATACGGCGGCTCCTGGCGTGGCATCAAACCGAAAGTGGCTGCTGAGCACGGCGCCATTGGATGTATCCTGTATTCGGATCCCAAAGACGACGGCTACGTGCGCGGCGATGTGTATCCAATCGGCGCGTTCAAGCCCGGTCATGGTGTCCAGCGTGGCTCCGTAGCAGACATGCCCCAATTCCCCGGCGACCCGCTGACCCCCGGCGTAGGCTCCAAACCCGACACCGAGCGCCTCGAGCTGGCAGAAGCACCAACGCTGATGAAAATACCGGTGCTGCCCATCTCTTACGAAGACGCGCAACCGCTGCTTGCTGCGATTGGTGGACCCGTTGCCCCGGCACGCTGGCGGGGTGGCCTGCCGATCACTTACCACGTTGGCCCTGGGCCGGCAAAGGTACACCTGAAATTGGCTTTCGACTGGAAGCTGGAAACCGCCTACAACGTTGTTGCCCGTATGGAAGGCAGTGAATTCCCCGACCAGTGGATCATGCGAGGCAACCACCATGACGCGTGGGTTTTTGGTGCTGCTGACCCGATCAGCGGCATGGTTTCACTGATGGAGGAGGCGCGTGCCATTGGTGAACTTGTCAAAACAGGCTGGCGCCCCAAACGCACCATCGTTTATGCCGGCTGGGATGCTGAAGAACCCGGATTGCTCGGCTCAACCGAGTGGGTGGAATACCATGCGGAGACGCTGCGCGACAAACTGGCTGTGTACATCAACACCGATGGCAACGGCCGGGGATTCTGGCGCGCCGGCGGCTCCCACAGCCTGGAACGGTTTATCAACGAAGTTGGGCGTGATGTAACGGATCCGCAAACCAAGGTCTCGGTATCCGAGCGAGCCCGGGCATTGCAGGACGTGCGGGGAAACAAAGAAGCGGCAACGCGCAAAGACCTGAGAATTTCTCCCCTGGGCTCCGGTTCTGACTATACCCCTTTCCTACAACATCTCGGCATTGCATCGCTCAATCTGGGTTTTGGCGGCGAAAATGCCGGCGGCGCTTATCACACCGCATTTGATTCGTTCGAATATTACGAGCGCTTCGGAGACCCGGATTTTGCGTACGGCGTAACCCTGGCCAACCTTACAGGCCGGGCGGTGTTACGCTTTGCCAATGCAGACGTGTTGCCCTTCAGCTTTACCGGCTACATCGATAACGTTAAAAAGTACGCCGGCGAAGTAATGCATTTGGCTGAAACGATGCGTGCCAGCACGGAACAGGAGAACGCGCGCATCAACCGCAATGCTTACCAACTGGCCGCTGATCCTACCCGGACCTACATTGCCCCGGTTGCCATGGACCCCGTGCCCTACTTCAACTTTGCACCGTTGCAAAACGCCCTCGCTTCACTGGAAGAGGCAGCGCATCAATACGACGCAGCAATGGCTGCCCATGGTGCTGAACTTCCACTAGCAAAAGCAGCAGCAGTAAATGAACTGATGATGGTCATGGAGCAGCAAATGACCCGAAAGGAAGGCTTGCCGCGCCGGCCCTGGTTCAAACATCAAATTTACGCGCCCGGCTTTTACACGGGATATGGCGTCAAAACGCTGCCGGGTGTCCGGGAAGCCCTTGAGCAGCGAAACTGGGACGAAGCAGCTGAACAAATCGAAATTATTTCCGACGTGCTGAACCGTGTAACGGAATCGCTGTATGAGGCAACGACAATTATGAATTAGGGGTTTGCTTCCAAGACATCAACGGGGTCTTTACCTACAAACAACTCGCGGAAGCATGAAAAAACGGAGCTACAAAAAACTAGTCTGCTCCTTTTTCAAACATCCTTTAAAAGACTTAGCAGTGAAAAGTGTACCTTGACTGGAAGCGGTTCCAAACAAGACTATTCCTTTTCGATAATACATGGCAAAATTTTTAATCACCGGTGCCAACGGGCAGATTGGTAGCGATTTGGTCGCCAGGTTGCGCGACATGCACGGTGCAGACAATGTGGTTGGCTCCGACCTTAGATTGCCGGCGTCTCCCCAGGCTGGCCCCCACGAAATTGCAGATGTGACAAACCTCGATCAGCTCCGCGAGCTCATCACCAACTACAACATCGACACCATCTACCACCTGGCCAGTATTCTCTCCGTAACAGGAGAAAAACATCCGGATCTCGCGTGGCAGGTGAACATGAACGGGCTCAAGCACATTCTCGATCTTGCGGCGGCCCATAACTGTAAAGTATTCTGGCCGAGCTCGATTGCCGTTTTTGGACCAACAACGCCGCGCAACCATACGCCACAGCGTACGGTTCTCGAGCCGCAAACGATTTATGGCATCACAAAAAGTGCCGGCGAATTACTGTGTAATTATTACCATCAGCACTTTGATGTAGATGTGCGAAGCCTCCGCTATCCTGGGCTGATCAGCTATTCGGCTCCACCAGGAGGTGGGACTACCGATTTTAGCATAGACATGCTACGGGCCGCTGCAGCCGGCAAAGCCTATGCCTGCTTTGTAGGACCGAAAACGCGATTGCCGATGATGTACATGCCCGATGCCGTAAATGCTGCGCTTGTACTGATGCACGCCGCACCGGAAGACATTCGCACGCGTACCAGCTACAATGTCACCGCTGTTAGTTTCTCTGCCGAAGAACTGGCCGCTGAAATCAAAAAAGTCATACCAGGCTTCGAATGTACCTACGCACCAGACTTCCGTCAGGAAATTGCTGATTCGTGGCCGTCTACCCTGAATGACAGCGAGGCCCGTACCGATTGGAACTGGCAACCGGAATTTACCCTTGACGCCATGGTTGCCGACATGCTCATGCATCTCCAACAACCCAGTAAAGTTGTATCTTAGTTGCCGCGTACACCACCTCAACAAAACCAAACCCAATGACAAACGTCGCTACCGATTTCTACCAGGCTACCCTAAACGAAATCAAAGACTCCGGGCTCTATAAAGACGAGCGCATCATTGTATCTCAGCAAGATGCAGAAATTGCCGTTCAGTCCGGACAGCAAGTGATCAACTTTTGTGCAAACAATTACCTCGGTCTGGCAAATCACCCTGCCTTAATTAAGGCAGCCCAGGACGGCGTGGCAAAATATGGGTTTGGCCTGGCATCCGTCAGGTTTATTTGTGGCACACAAAACATCCACAAAGAGCTGGAAGAAGCGGTCTCCAGGTTTCTCCAGACAGAAGACACCATTTTATATACTTCGTGTTTTGACGCCAATGCCGGCCTCTTCGAAACCATACTTGGCAAGGAAGACGCAATCATCAGTGACCAGTTAAACCACGCGAGCATCATCGACGGCATCCGACTGTGTAAAGCCCAGCGGCACCGGTTTGCGCATGATGACATGGAAGATCTGGAGCGTATTCTCAAAGAGACGCAAGACGCCAAAATTCGTATGATCGCAACGGATGGGGTTTTCAGTATGGATGGCGATATTGCCCGGCTGGAAATGATCTGTGATTTGGCAGACAAATATGATGCGCTCGTCATGGTAGATGACAGCCACGCAACAGGATTCCTTGGCAAAACGGGCCGTGGGTCGATTGATCACTGTGGTGTCATGGGACGGGTTGATGTGGTCACCAGCACGCTTGGCAAAGCACTTGGCGGCGCTTCAGGAGGTTTTACGTCGGGTAAAAAAGAAATTATCGAGCTGTTGCGACAGCGCTCAAGGCCCTATCTGTTTTCGAATACGGTTGCGCCGGCCATTGTTACTGCTGCGTTGAAAGTATTGGAAATGCTGAGCGCCACAACAGAGCTACGCGATCGCCTCGAAGAGAACACAATGTACTTCCGGGAGCAGATGACAGCAGCCGGCTTTAAAATTCGCCCGGGTACCCACCCGATTGCGCCTATTATGTTGTACGACGCCAAACTGGCGCAGAACATGGCCAGCGATCTCCTTGAAGAAGGGATCTATGTCATCGGCTTCAGCTATCCGGTTGTGCCTAAAGGGCAGGCGCGTATTCGCGTGCAGATTTCAGCTGCCCACACCCGTGAACACCTTGACCGCGCCATTGCCGCGTTCACCAAGGTTGGCAAACGGCTCGGCGTTATATAAGCAGGACCGCAGCTATAAAGTGCTAGGCAGCGTGACGCTTTGTGCGACGGCCTGCTGGCATTTTGCGGACTACATCCTGGTAGAGATCCTGCAGGTATACATCGTACGCTTCCTGAGAAGCAGGCTCGAGAAACCCAAGGCCTTCGCAAGCCGGGCATTCTGTAGCTGTGAAGGAAAGCTGGTCGATCATTTCACCCAATCCGTCACAATGCAGGCAGTCACAGTGCTGGATATGCATGTCTGACACGCTGCCGTTTCGCGTTCTGATAGATACTTGTTGCATGATTTATGGTGTTTTTGATGGAACTACCACAAGTTATGGATAGGGGGCGACAACCCAATGTCACATGTTACATGCACATATGTTCAGAGTGAAGAGTGAAGAGTGAAGAGTGAAGAGTGAAGAGAACGACCCTTCGAAATTCGGCGTTCCTTGTTCGGTGTTCGATATTCAATGCGGCATGCCCGTCTTCCAGAGGTCCTTTGCAGGGCTCAGGAAGTCATGGATGGGCACACATAGCATCCCTGAAATTTGCCTAGTTGCCGGCTGCCATGCCTGAACTGGCCACGGAGCGTGCGGTGGTACTGCGCTGCAGTGCTTCTTTGAGGCTCTGGGCGGTGAATGGTTTGCTGAGGTAATCGTTCATGCCGGCTTTGATGCAGCGCTCTCGGTCGCTGTTCATCGCGCGGGCGGTAAAGGCAACGATATACGGTTGGGGCCGGCCTTGCAGTACCTCGCGAATCCGTTTTGTGGCAATCAAACCATCCATCTCCGGCATCTGGATATCCATGAGGATGACATCATAGTCTTCCTCAGCAACAGCAAGCACGGCGTCATGCCCGTTGGTAACAACAGAAACCTGGTGCCCCATGTCAGAAAGCAGATGCTGGACAAGCTTCTCATTTGTCTCCTCATCTTCTGCAATGAGCACTTTTAGTTTCCCATTGGTACGCTTTGGTGCAATTGCCGGGCGCGGTTCTGTAGCCGTATCTGTCGCCAAATCTGTAACTATTTCGACAGCTGCATCCGTTACTGTATCGTCAGACATGTCTGACGTCAAATCGTTGATCACTTCGTTACCCAGGTCAGCACCTAGCGACGACTCAATGGAATCATCGCCACTTAAGAGGTCGCGCATGAGCGCGAGGATTTGTGCTTTTCGAATTGGTTTTACGAGGTATTGCACACCAAGCCGGCGTGCTAAATGACTGTCTTCCTTGCTGCCAAATACCACAATTGGCAATTCCGTTTTTGAGCGAATCATCCTCACTTTTTGCGGCAACTCGATGTTATGCCGCGGATGCAATTCACAATCAATCAGCACTGCCTTAAACTGAGAGCCTGAACGCACCCATTCAAACGCCTCCTCAGGATCAGCAGTGTTTTCGGTCGTAATACCCAGGTTATTGATTTCCCGAACAAGCGCCTGGCGCGTACTATGGTTGTCTACCACAAGCAGAATATCGGACGCCATCCAGTCGTATGATTCCAACTGCACAACCTCAGCCGGCGCTTCTTCCGGTACATCCAGCAGGGCTGTGGCATGAAACGTCGACCCCTGACCTGGTTCACTTTCCGCCCATACTTTACCCCCCATTAACTCTGATAACTTGCGGCAAATGGCGAGGCCCAATCCGGTGCCCCCAAAGCGGCGCGTAGTTGAAGCGTCAGCCTGGGTAAAGAACTCAAATATCTCTTTCAAGTCTTCCTGCGATATCCCGATGCCAGTATCCCGCACAGAAAAGTGCAGGCGGTACTGCGTATCGGCAATCCGCGCCGAACGGACACTCACCTCTACTTCACCTTGTTGGGTGAACTTGACCGCGTTGGATACAAGGTTCACCAAAATCTGGCGCAGTCGCGTCTCATCACCTACAAATGCATTGGGAACAGCGGGATCAATGTGGTACCATAACCGAATGCCCTTCATTGTTGCACGCGGAATGAGTAATCCTAGCGAATCGTTGAGTAACTCCCGAACCTCAAGTGGCTGCTCGTCGAGCTCCATGTGCCCGGATTCGATTTTGGAGAAATCCAGAATGTCGTTGAGCAGGTTGAGCAGGCGCTTGCCGTTCTCCTGGATGGTGACGGCAAAATCGCGCTGTGTCGGATCCAGGTCTGTTTCCAGCAAAATATCTGCATACCCGAGGATACCACTCATTGGCGTGCGAATTTCGTGGCTCATATTTGCCAGAAACTCGCTTTTGGCGCGCGTGGCTGCTTCTGCATGATCACGGGCTTCATTGAGTTCGCTTACGGTCAGCGCAAGTTCTTCGGCGTGGCTTTCAAGCTCACTCTTCGTTGCTTCCAGATCGCGGGTGTAGCTCTCAAGCTGACGCTGCGTTTGCTTTAACTCGGTGATATCCCGACCAACAGACTGAAACTCGATGACATTCCCATCATTGTCGAGAATCGGGTGGTCCCGCCACAACTGCCAGGCTTTGCTGCCATCCTGGAGAAGGATTTCGCGCTCATATTGCACAGCTTGTGGATCAATGAGCAGGCTGGCAATCTGTTCACGGGCAAGTTTACGCGTGCCTTCGGGCAAGAACCCGAGAAAGCTTTGTCCGATGAGTTCATCGCGTTCCCGGTTGAAATATTTGCAATACGCATCATTGACAAACGTGAGCGTTGTATCCGGGTTAAAATGACAAACAAACTCTATTTGGTTATCAACCACTTTGCGGTAGCGCGCCTCAGAATGAACGAGGTCTTCTTCCATGCTGCGCTTGTCCGTAATATCGATACATGTGCCGATATAGCCGGCAAACATGCCATCTTCCGAACGCGGTGCCCCCGAATCGAGAATCCAGCGATAGGTGCCATCAGCTCGCTTGAGCCGATATTCTACGGTAAATGGTTTTTGGGCCTCAAAGGCTTCATTGTATGCCTTCTGATAGGCCGGCAAGTCTTCAGGATGCAGCTGTTGTGTCCAGCCAAAGCCATGCTCCTGGTTGGCAGTTCTTCCGGTGAAATTGAGCCAGACAGTGTTGAAGTAGAGGTATTCTTTGTCGGTACCTGACATCCAGATCAGCGCCGGGGCGTAATCGGCTACTACGCGAAACAACCGCTCACTTTCGCGCAGTTCGCGCGTCTGAATTTCTTGTTCGCGGAGTTCGAGCTGTAATTCTTCATTCACGCGAGTGAACTTGATCCGTTCATTGTGCGTGCGCTCTTCGATGAGGGTATTGAGTCGTTTCTCACGCCGCGTAACGTGCTTCATCACACGTTTATCTTTAAGGGCAGTAAGTGCAATCGCCCAGATTCCCACAAGGGATACAGCACGTTCCCCAAAAAACTCCCAATACAGATTGGCCCCATGGTGCCACCAATAGCCAAACAGCATCATACTACTGCATAGAATGGCTAGTAATATGGTGAGATGGCGCCCAGGCAACCAAAGCATTACAATAACAATAGCGAGGTAAGGCACGCCGCCTAGATTAAGGGCAGGGTTAGCGATATCGAGGAGGCAGTAAATGCCAGACAACAATATGCCAATAAATCCGAGCCCTAACTCGCGAGGTTCATTCCCTTTCATACGGCGAGTTCGCGATGCAATCAGGATTGCACCAGTAAATTCGAGTTACGAGAACATGGGGGGCTCAGCGTAAAATTACACCGTAAGTACAGTGGGTAACGGCAGCAAGGCCGTACCGGGTACAGGTTGAACAGCAGCTTTAGCCTTTCCTGTGCTGTCCGTTAAGGGTTATCCGTTCCTTTGGGTGATGTTCTTCGTTTAGTCTGTAGAGCGAGCAGGTGCGAGTGTCTTTCAGCGACAATACGACGCGCTGTGCGAGTTAAAGACTATTTCCTGCAAGGGGTAACATGAAGCAGAAGGCTTCGATCATCAAACTATTCGTAACACGGAATACGCTTCTAGGAAAAGAAAACGGCACGGATAACGTGTATCGTACACAAGTAAGCGAAAAGAAAAGCGTGTACTGATACGGTTGATATGCTTGCGCCGGCGCGTCAAAGAAAAGCAACATGCGCCGACATTTAATCAAAATACAATATCTGCCGGCGCAATTTGCAACCGAATGGTTGCTGAAATGCGTCAAATTTGTCACGAACAGGAGATCTTCGGCCCCGGGTTACATAAGATGTCACTTAAGTCCGTCAATAGTTACCCGATACCATTCAGTGCACATTTCTTACAGAGGACGGAGGCCAACACAGTGGGGTATGGCCTCCGTCCGGCACTTCTTTTTTTCAAGAAAGGCTGGAATTTTTTTCTATTAATCAAATAATAGTATAATTCCTGCAAATATCGGCAGCTTACACCAAGGGTTAAGCAAAACGGATTTCTTTAAATGCATGCATCTGCCGGGTTATGGCAATTTCGGTGGGCAAACGCTCCATACTCGATGCGCCGTAGAATCCATGCACGTGCTGCGTCCGGTGTAACACATAGGCTGCATCCTCTGGCATAGCGATTGGACCGCCGTGGCACAATACGATAACATCCTCTCTCACACTTCGCGCGGCATCAGCAATTGCCTGCACCCGTACCACAGCTTCATCAAGTGTGAGGGCTGTGGATGCACCAATTGATCCTTTTGTTGTAAGGCCCATATGGGCAACCACGATATCTGCGCCCGCACCAGCCATTTGTTCTGCCTCTTCCGGATTGAAAGCGTAGGGCGTAGTCAGGAGGTCCAGTGTATGCGCCTCGCGTATCATATCGACTTCCAGGCTATATCCCATGCCCGTCTCTTCCAGATTTGCGCGAAAAACTCCATCGATGAGTCCGACCGTGGGAAAATTCTGGACCCCGGCAAAACCTACCGCCTGTACCTCGCGCAAAAAGCGGGGCATCTGACGGAAGGGATCCGTGCCGCAGACGCCGGCAAGCACTGGCGTCTGTCGTACAACGGTTAGCACTTCTTTGGCCATGTCCATCACTATCGCATTTGCATCGCCGTAAGGCAGCAAGCCGGCAAGCGAACCTCTACCAGCCATTCTGAAGCGACCCGAATTGTAAATTATTATCAGATCGATGCCGCCCTCCTCTTCAAATTTGGCGGTTATACCAGTGCCGGCCCCGCCACCGATAATGGGAATACCATCAGCAATAAGCGATCTGAGATGGCGGAGTATTGTTTTGCGTTCAACAGACATAGTACATATAACTTGAGCGTTTACCAGGAATACGGGGTAACAAGGCAATCATCAAAACAGATCGCCACATTAAATAAGCATTAAATTGGTGCCGGTACAGATGACATTGGGACAAAATTACGGCATTCAGTTTTTTTTTAACAATATCCAAAGCACCCGGCCCCAGAGCTGAGAGCGCCGGCGAGTGGGTGATGTTGCACAGCCATCAATTGAAAGTTCTGGTACGCAGCGCTCCACGGCCTGCAGCCATAATATTTCTTCGAAGTCAATAAACGAGATTGGTTTCTAAATCTAATGCCCCATCATAACAGACCATGTCCTACCCTCACCCGACAGCTGTGCTTTCGCCATTTTGCTTAAGTATAGGAAAAAAGGAGACATAGCTCCTGCAATTATGCGCCAGAACCGGATTTCCTGGCATAGATTTTCTTCCTAATATAGGGTTACCCCTTCGCTCAAATGCGCCGGCCCTGAAGGCGTAATACCCACCAATATTGTTATGAAGAAGTCCCTTTTGACGCGCACGCTCGGCGCGTTCTGTTTTGCATCCGCGGTACTACTTTTTTTGTTTATCTGGCTTAACTCACGGTTTCCTGCGATATAGCTTGAAATAAACGATCACCTTTTCCTATTATCCCTAAGTCAGGGAAAGGACACGCGATCTTCGCCAGCCACTGTCTTCTGTCACGATAGTATACAAGGTGTTGCAACCTTGTTTTCGTTGCCCCTCATATGTTTGGCTGGTTACCGTATCGTTCGGCTTTTGCACCGTTTCACTGCAAAAGTTGGTGCCGGCTTTCTCATAAGAATCCACTGGAACCGCATCTAAAACATGACGTTGGCTTAATAGTGCGAACGCATATCTTACCCTCTCAATGTTTGCTATCATTCACTGTAAGTCCACGCTACAGGCCAAGTATCTGTGATGTCGTACGAGAAGACTAAACTGGCCATCATATTCGCGGATATCAGCAAAAGTACGCAGCTTTTTGAAGCGTACGGCAACATTCGTGCGCGTGATATTGTGAGTCACACCCTTTCCATTCTATCCAAAATCACGGTGGAATACGAAGGGGTTGTCATCAAAACTATTGGTGACGAAGTGATGTGTACCTTCGACGTGCTTGACAAAGCCATCGACGCCGCCCTCCGCATGCCCCAGGCAGTCCATGAAGACACGGAGCTTGCCGACATGGGGATCACCATCAAAGTCGGCCTGCATTACGGTGACGTCCTTCAGGAGAAAAATGATGTATACGGCGATGCGGTAAATGTCGCAGCTCGTATGGTCCAGCAAGCGCGTCCAGACCAAATTATTACCACCAAGGAGACGGTCAATTTCCTCCCTGTTTACCAGCATTCCAGCCTGCGGAGCCTCGGAACTGTCCAGGTACGCGGCAAGCAGGAAGACATTGAGATTTTCGAACTGATCTGGCAGCCAGACACAACGGACTTGACCATTATGCACGGTCAGATGCCGCTACGCCAGGAAGGCCCCAAAGCCAGCCTGATTCTGCGCTATGCCAACAAGGATTTCCGTCTCGAAAAAAACATCCTCCCCTTCCTCATGGGTCGGGGTGAAAAGAACAACCTCGTTGTGCGCGATCAGAGCGTATCTCGCACCCATGCCAGCATCGAGTACCGCCGAGGCAAGTTTGTGTTAATCGACCGTAGCACAAATGGCACCTTCCTCCAAATAAACAACGAAGAGCTGGTATTCCTGCACAGAGATCAAATGCATCTCCGCCGGGAAGGCATCATTCTGCTGGGCCAGGATGGCAGTGAAAGCGGAACGGAAGCCATCCACTTCCTGTGTGCTGACAAAGACTAAGCTACCCTTTTTCTACTTGTGTATCCCCTGCTGTATGGCTTTATTCCATATGGATTTTGATGGGTGGTGTCGTTTTTACAGTGTAATGTGCGTTTAGTCAGGGTGGGCGAGCAAGGTGTTTAGGTTATTTAGACAGGAACCCACCTGCTGGTTTTCCTTATGCCCATCTACGGTATTCATCATTCCCAGGTGTGTCTTCCATGAGTTCCCTCTCTGATAACCCATTTCGTAGTTTGGCCACTTTGGTGCCGGCTGCCTGCCTTGCCCTACTGTTTTGCGTTACGCCAGTTGCACACGGGCAAAGCACCACACAGATAACCGTGGATGCCTTGCAGCAAAAACTCCCGGCAGCGCGCCTGGGCAAATTTGAAGCCTTACAAAAACCACATCGTCTGGCATCCATTCAGGGATCATCTGCAAAAAAAGCCCTGTCACCAAGCGAAATACGGTACCACAACCGGACCGCCCAACATTATTTAGATAGGTTAAATAAACGGCTTACAGACAAAGCCGGCCGATTTGAACAACTTACATCGCAAACTTCGTCGATGGCCCGCGCCAATGAGCAGGACTCACTTGCACTGGTTGCATTATACAACAGCACCAACGGCGCCTCCTGGACCAGTAAATCAGGCTGGCTAACTGGCGCGCTTGCCACATGGGAAGGTGTGACACTCGACGCAAACGGCTATGTTAGCGAATTGAACCTGGAAAACAACAACCTGAACGGCACCATTCCCGCTGAACTCCTGGACCTAGTGGACCTCCTCTTCCTGAACCTGTCCGACAACATGTTGCGAGGCAATATACCGGACAATATCAACCTGCTTTCCAGATTACAAGTCCTCGACCTCAGCTTTAACATGCTCGATGGTCCAATCCCGTCTTCTATTGGCGAGATGGGTGATATGCTGATCCTGGTTCTCTGGGGCAACAGCCTGAACGGTGAAATCCCATCCTCTATCGGCAACCTCTCTTTTCTCGAAGAACTCTGGCTTTTTGAAAATGAACTCGAAGGTAGCATCCCCCCCGAACTGGGTAACCTACAAAACTTGAATCGCCTTTATCTCGACCAAAACCGATTGACGGGTGATATCCCGGTTACCCTTGGGCAGTTATCTACAATGGTCGAGTTATTTATTGACTTCAATACCCTTTCCGGTAACATTCCTGAAACGCTGGGCAATCTGGAAAACCTGGAAGTCATGTATTTGGGTAATAATCCGTTAAGCGGCGAAATTCCAGAATCACTGACCAACCTGAGAAGCCTCAAAGTATTTTCCATTGCCAATGCCGGCATCTCAGGAGAAATACCGGTGCCCATCAACAATATTTTCGGATTGAACCAGCTGGATCTATCAAACAACCAGGTGTCCGGCGAACTCCCCCAAACCTTAAATGGCCTGGTAAACCTGACAAGACTGGAATTAACCAACAACCTGCTCACCGGGGCCATACCAGCCAACCTTGGATTCAGCATGCCGAATCTGTTTTCATTGGGTCTTGGCAACAACCAACTGACGGGTAACATTCCGACGTCGCTGGGCTTTTTGCCGCGCATGCAGATCATGGACCTTAGCGAAAATGAGCTCGATGGCCCCATTCCCGGCCTAAACTCCTCTGCCCAACTCCGCAGCCTGTTTCTGAACGATAACCAGCTCTCAGGTGATATTGCACAGGGACAAATGGATGCATTGGGCCTGCTCGGTGTACTCGACCTCTCGAATAACAATTTGGACGGCGAGCTACCGCGCAGCCTTGGTGGTTACGTTATTATGGAAGAGCTATACCTTGATGGCAACAATTTCACAGGCGCTCTGCCGGCCACATTGCCAAATCTTCAAAACTTGTTTGCATTTAGTGTATTCGAAAATCAATTGTCCGGCCCTGTCCCCGGCTTTCTTGGGGACATCCCGGGTCTGTTTTTGCTCGACCTCGGCGCCAACGCTTTTTCGGGCACCATTCCCGCTTCTTTGGGCAGGCTGGAAGGACTGACCTTTTTGTTGCTCGACCTGAATAACCTGACGGGACAATTGCCGTCAACCTTCAGCAATACAACAAGCCTGCGCGGCATCACGATGGCCGGTAATGCAATCAGTGGCTTACCAGATTTATCAGCCCTGTCTATTTTGGAGATCGTAGAGGTAGAACTTAACAGGATGTCGTTCGAAGATATTGAGCACTTGCAGTCGCTCAACCTGAATACCCTCCGCTACGTCCCCCAACGCGATGTTTATCCCATTGTCGACGAAGCAGCCGGCATAACAAGATACGAGGTTGACATCGCCGGCTCAGCCAACAGCTACCAGTGGTACCGCAACAACACACCCATCAGCGGCGCAACCAGTGCCATTCTCGAACTAGACAACACCGGCAACCAGGGATCCGACGAGATCCTGGCAGAAATCACCAACAGTTTGGTGAGCGATCTTGTGATGGCCACCATTCCGGCCCGCACAGATGCTGCAATGGAATCGCTAACCATCATACCCGACATGCCCATCCTGGAAGCCGGCGAAACCATGCAGTTTTTTGCTATTGCAACGGACCAGTTCGACAACCAGCGCCGCTTCTCAAGCACATGGACCGGCGCTGGCGGCACAATCGATGCTACAGGCACGTTCACTGCCGGCGGATCTGATGGGTTCTATGACGTGACTGCCACGGATGAAACGGGCACCTTTTCAGCCACAACCACACTGGAAATCACGGGAGGTGTCCCTGTTAACGTAGAATCTCCAACAGCGTCAACAGCAGCAATTGTGCACGCTGCCTATCCCAATCCATTCCGCGGCAGTACACAGATAGCCTTTGAACTGGGAGAAACAGCGCAAGTCCATATTGAAGTTTATGACATGCTGGGGCGAGAAATGGTCACGGTTGTTGAACAACGGCTGCCGGCCGGATCACATATGTACAAGGTTGATACGGCTAACTGGGTTTCAGGTGTCTACCTGTATCGTATGACAGCAGGTGCTAACTCCGAAACCCGCTCGATTGTAAAACTGCCGTAAAACGCTAGAAATATCCCAAATCCTGTCAACCTGCTTAAGGATCTCATCCATCGTCCGATAATAAACACAGAATGTTGCTGCCCCCCGGCAGCTTGAAGAGACCCCTATTTTCGGATCTTGCAAGCAAAACACGGTCTAATGGCCGTGTTTTTTTGTTTTTTTGCCGACTTGTCCATTTCCCATGGACTGCCTGATTATGCCTCTTCCCAACCTCAACTCTGAAATGAGACTTCCAAATCAAGCCCCAATTCGGCAGCAGCCTCCATCAACGTAGGTGTAATGATGATTGAAGCAGTTCCACCATCTTCACCATGCGGCGTAACGAAGCATGAAAGAGCAATGTGACATCCTGCCTCATGAAGCTGGCGCATACCCTCAGAACTTGCCTGCAAAGTCTTTATCCAATACGTGATCTGCTCTGGAAGTTCTTTGTTCTTCAACTCCTCGCTGATAAACTTTTTCCAACCACCCCACTCATGTTTGGATCTGAAGTATCGCTTGCTTCCATCCTGTCTTTTGATGAATTTGCGCGCCCCGCGCCGCCATGATTGGTCCGGCTCTAGATTAAGGCGGGTTGTAACAAGATCAGGGTCGAGGTCAGTTCCCAGGATCATCAACGTCGCGGAGCAGATGTATTCTGGGTCATCGTATTGCATAGGCTTCTTATCATAAATAGAGGCACAACAAGGCAACCACAAACCGATTTGGGCAAACTTTTTAGCTAAACATCTGGCTGTGCCGCACGCCACCCTTGTGCCCACTGGTTTGCTAACGCTTCGAGGGTGTCCTGGTAATTCGGCACACCGGCAAGATTGGTAGTCTCCTCTGGATCTGCACGCAAATCATACAACTCAGTGGCGGCAAATTCTTTGGTCTGCCAGTTGATCCATCGTACGTAGTGATACCGGTCGGTGCGCATGCTGTAGCCCATGTATTCCTCACCATCGGGTGCTGCCCAGATGCCTTCGCGCAAAAACTGACTGAACACCGCTGGCTTCCACGATTGATTGGGGTTATCGAGTAGCGGCACAAAGCTGTTGCCCTGCAGGTGCTGGGATACAGGCAATCCGGCCAGTTCACTGAGCGATGGATAGATATCTACAAATTCCACCATCTGATCAACCTGTAATGCATCTGCATGGCTGCCAGGGGCCCGGATGACAAGCGGTGCGCGGGTATCTATGTTGTAGTTTGTCATTTTACCCCAGCTGTTGTGCTCGCCGAGCTTCCAGCCATGGTCTCCCCATAAAACAACGATGGTGTTATCTGCAATGCCCAGGGCTTCGAGTTCGTCGAGGAGCCGGCCAACCTGTGCATCGATGTAACTCACAGAAGCATAGTATCCATGCTTTAGCCTGCGAGCGTCTTCAGCGCTAACGCCGCCATCAAATGGATGGGGCACCTGGGTAAAATCTGAGTACCCACGCAGTTCGCGCATGTTGTTGATAGCTACAACAGGGCCATCAGTTGGTACATCCGGGTTTATTGCGACAGGAATGGCTGCAGGATCATACATGTCCCAATAGGGCGCCGGCGCATTAAAAGGCAGATGCGGTCGGTAGTAACCGATGGCAAATAAGAACGGCTGATCCTGATCGTTGAGTTCTGCGAGTTTTTCGAGTGCTACGTCTGTTTGGGCGCCGTCGTAATAGACATCATCTGGCATTTCAACCCGCTCAGTTGAGCCGGCTTTCAGGTACCACTGCCCGTACTGGTCGATATACCGGGCTTCATTGCCTTCCGCCAGAATGGCTGTCTTGCGCGCTTCCTGGATTGCGACGTTATCCGGGTGGCGATAGACCGCATCCGGGTCAAAGGGATAGCCGTCGATGTGCAGCTTGGGTTCGCTCCACGACAGGTCATCCGGGATAGTATTGTGGTAGATTTTCCCAATGGCTGCGGTGTGATAGCCATGCTGTTTGAAGTACTGCGGCAGCGTAACCACATTGGGCAGTGTTTGCCGGAAGTCCGTTTGCAGGTCCCAGACCCGGAGCGAATCGGGACGCAATCCGGTCATGAGGCTTGCGCGTGAGGGATTACAGACCGCTTGCTGGACATACGCCTGCATAAACGTGACGCCTTCAGCAGCGAGCCGGTCGATGTGGGGTGTTTTGATGTGCGGATTGCCGTATGCACCAAGCTCTGGACGTAGGTCGTCTATGGCAATAAAGAGGACGTTGGGCGAGGACGTTTCCTGCGACTGATCCTGACAGCCAGAAAAGGGGGCAAGCAGAAGGCAGGTGGAGAACAGAACAAGTTTGTGCGTCATGGCCAAGGGGGATTAGGCTGGGTATAAACGCACGATACACATTTTGGTTAAAAAAGGAAACGCCCGATCTCCCCACCACAAAGAGACCGGGCGTCGCCTACCCTGCGATCAATCGCCTCCTCATCCACATCCGGTAGAAGCTCCACATGCTGGGCATGAATAACATGCACCTGAGCGCACGGTTATTGTACCACACACGTGGCACGGTGGAGCATCTGCCTGATTCTGAAAAGTTGCACCAGGCTTGACGGCAACTTGCGTTGCTTCGACAGGCTCTACTTTATCGAGTGTATTCAAAAACACCTCTAGTGTCTGGCCAACTAACGAGTCAGTTTTTTTTTTTGGATCGATTGTCATCTGTGGGGTATCCTGGGCTGGCTCACTGGGAGCAGCTTTGGCCTCCTGCACAGTGGCGTCAAAATCCTGGGTTTCCTCTTCCTTATTCTGGCCGAGGAATTTCAGCGCCAGATAGCGGAAGATGTAATCCATGATCGACTTGGCAATCGGGATTTGTTTGTTGTTGGTGAACCCGCTTGGTTCGAAGCGTGTGTGGCTAAACTTGTTGCACAGATCTTCGAGCGGTACACCATACTGGAGTGCAATAGAAATTGCCGTGGCAAATGCATCCAGCAATCCGGCCATGGTTGACCCCTGCTTGGCCATGGTGATGAAAATCTCACCAGGCATCCCTTCATCAGGATAAAGGCCAATGTGCAGGTATCCTTCGTGGCCGGCAACCGAGAACTTGTGTGTCACTGAAGGACGTTCATCAGGCAAGCGCTTGCGAATGGGTTTGTAGACAATCTTCTCGACGATCTTTTCAACCAACTCAGGCTCAGCAACGAGGGCACCATCACCTGACGTCTCAGGCACATCGTTTCCTTTGGTATTGCCCCCTTTACGGGTTGCAAGCGGCTGGCTACGCTTGGAGTTTTCACGGTATATGGCGACCGCTTTAAGTCCGAGCTTCCACCCCTGAATGTAGGCATCCATGATATCTTCAATGGTGCAGTCTTCAGGGAGGTTAACCGTTTTACTGATGGCACCAGAGATGAACGGCTGGGTAGCAGCCATCATCTTGATGTGTCCCATGTGATGAATGAACCGCTCACCATTGAAGGGCTTAAAGGCACAATCGAATACCGGGAGATGTTCTTCCTTTAAGTGGGGAGCCCCTTCAATGGTATCCTTGTCTTCAATGTAATCGAGGATTGCTTGCGTGTCCGCCTCAGAGTACCCGAGCCGAACAAGTGCCACCTGAACTGTATTGTTTACAATTTTCAGGAGGCCATCACCTTTTCCTGCAAGCAATTTGTATTTGACAAGCGCAATATCAGGTTCAATACCGGTTGTGTCGCAGTCCATCATAAAAGCGATGGTGCCTGTGGGAGCCAGTACTGTAGCCTGTGCGTTGCGATAGCCAAACGCTTCCCCTAGGGATACGCAGCGGTCCATAGTTTCCCGTGCTGCTTCACGCAGGTACGCTGGGCAGCTGGGATGTATATCCTCTACCGCGTCCCGATGCATACGCATAACTTCGAGCATCGGTTTACGGTTTTTCTTGTAGCCGGCGAACGTGCCAATTTTCTCGTTAGATGCAATCTCGGCGCTGCGTGCATACGCTTCGCCGTGCTCGATTGCCATGATGGCGGCCGCAACGGCGCGTCCTTCATCGCTATCGTAAGGCAGGCCCATCGCCATGAGGAGCGCGCCCAAGTTTGCAAATCCGAGCCCAAGTGGACGGTAGTCGTGTGAGTTCTTCGCAATGGATTTTGAAGGATAACCTGCGTTATCAACAAGGATCTCCATTGCAGTAATCAGCAGCCGGCTGGCAGCACGGAAGCGCTCAACATCAAAGGAGCCGTCTTCCATCTGAAACTTGCGAAGGTTCAGAGAGGCGAGGTTACATGCAGAGTTATCGAGGTGCATGTACTCGCTACAAGGGTTACTGCTGTTGATCGGACCAGAGTTCTTTACAGTATGCCACTTCTGGATGGTGTCTTCATACTGCATACCCGGGTCACCGCAAACATGGGTACCCTCTGAAATTGTATAGAGGAGGTCGCGGGCATCGATGCTACCTACGGGCTCACCACCTTTGGCAGCAAGCAGATCCATACTTGTATTGTCAACTGCGGCCTGCATAAATACGTCATTCGAACGCACAGACTGGTTAACATTCTGGAAAGCTACCGAGCCATAAGCCGGACCATTGAAGGAGCCATCGTATCCTTCTTCAATCAGGGCCCACGCTTTTCTCTCTTCTTCCTGCTTGGCCGTTACAAACTCAAGAATGTCTGGATGCCAGCATTTGAGGGTCTGCATAATTGCAGCACGGCGGGTTTTGCCACCACTTTTGATGGTACCACCGGTTGCATCCTGCACACGCATAAACGATACGGGGCCGGAAGGCTGTCCACCACCGGAGAGCTTCTCCTGGGTAGAACGAAGTTTTGACCAGTCTGCACCAACGCCAGATCCATACTTGAACAGGCGGGCGCTTTCCGACATCAATTGCCAGATATCGTCAATTGAGTCTTCGACTGAAATGATAAAGCAGGCTGAGGCCTGTGGGCGCTCATAGGGATCTACTTCAACAACGCGGTTGGAGGCGCTAGTCCATGCATAAATGGTTTTGTTGCCTGTGTCGCGCACACCATACTGGTGATGCAATCCAACGTTGAACCATACGGGCGAGTTGAACGCCGCGTACTGATTGATACATAACCAGGTTAGATCGTCGTAGAACCGGTCCGCGTCTGGCTTGGATGCAAAATAGTTTTGCTCCAATCCCCAATCAGATATGGTCCTGGTTACGCGGTGGACCAGTTGCTTGAGAGAATGCTCACGCCCCCCTTTAGCAGGGTCCTTGCCGGCGAATTTTACGTCGCCATAAAAATATTTACTGGAAACCACGTTTGTGGCCAGCTGGCTCCAGGTCGTTGGAAACTCAACGTCCTTCTGCTCAAAAATTGCTTCTCCTTTGTGATTCTTGATCGCAGCCGTCCGCTTTTCGAACGTTACAGAATCAAATGGATGCTCGTTCTCTGTGGAGAAAACCCTATCAATTTTCAACCCTTTGCGCAAGGCAACTGCTTGCGGCGCCTGAGTGAGCACCTTGTCTTTTTTTGTGGATGATCCCATAGGTGACAGAATATGCTTATTACTTGGGACAGACATATTTGCTTTGTTCGAAAAGTTTTCCGGGTACTGCCGTGGTGGTTACACGCCTTTTGTAATGCCAGCTGGATCCATAAGAGATGCCGTTGCAAGATCTCGTAGAAACGAATGCATGCGCCAGCGGATGGGGAGGAGCATGCTCGTTTCAGTAGCGTTACAATTGGCTTGAATAACGGCTATTAAAAAACCGTAGCAAACCGCATATGTCCGTTGAACAATACCACACATAATAAAAAGAGTACGGCAACAGATTGCAAGTACTTTTTTTCCACAAAAGCGATGTGTTACAAGTCCGTTCCAAATTGTTCGTTTTTGCATTGTATTCGAAGAATTTAAGCATTTTCCACCCTACCCTACCAAAGAAACCCACAAGATCTCCACATCCTCACGACCCTGTTTGGGATGTTATCCACATACCCACATTGTAAAGATCCTGTTAACTGATGCTATTTCAAAACAATAACGGTTTTAGAAGTTTACTTACATAGCAGCAGTCGTTACATCCCAATAGCTATAGGGAGAAATGCTTACTTTTTTTCGGCACTTTGGATTAAACCCATGCGCCAAACGCCTGCTACACCGCACTCCACAACCGAAGCAAAAAACAATCAACCTTAACCCTGTAACCTTACACCTACAACCCGGGCGCTACATTGTCACGCCGAACTTAGCGCCCCCGGATGGCGTATCGGTGCCGGCAGTAGATCTCCCGTAACTCCACAACTTTGCATCTTTCCTGTGGCCTTTTTTAGCCGAATCAAAAAACTCGCTTCTGAAACTGCGATCTACGGCATTTCCACGATTGTCGGCCGGCTCGTCAACTACCTGCTAGTCCCCATCTACCTGAATGTATTCGCCCCCGAACTCTACCAGGTGGTGATTCTTGTTTTCACGGCCTTTGCGGTACTCAACCACATTTACCAGCACGGCATGGAGGCAGCCTACCTGAAATACGCCTCCGGACAAAGTGATGCGGCCCAGGTCAAACAAACATTCAGTACGGCCAGCTACTCCCTGCTGGGCCTGTCGCTTTGCACATCCGGCCTGCTCGTGCTCGCGCAAAATCCGCTGAGTGAGTTGGTGGGTATTGGCCTGTCCTGGTCCTACCTCTTTTATTATGCCGCCGCCATTCTTACCCTCGACGCCCTGGCTATTGTCCCGTTTGCCGACCTCCGACTCCAAAACCGCCCCATCTACTTTGCGGTACTTAAGCTTACCAACATTCTCATCAACGTTGGCCTGAATCTCTTTTTAATTTTTGTACTCGATAAAGGCGTCGAGTCTGTTTTCATTGCGAATCTTGCTGCCTCTGCTGCAACACTCGTCCTGCTGCTTCCGCTGTATAGCAAACGGCTGGTTGCTGCTTTTGACGTCTCCCTTTGGAAGCAACTGATGTTGTTTGGCCTGCCGTTTATCCCAAGCGGTATCAGCTATGCCTTTGTAGACCGGGTGAACACCATCTTTCTCGACAAAATGCCGTCCAGCCGTGTGCTCGAATTATACGGCGACTACTTGCCGGCGCGCATATTGTTTGGCCCCGAATCCTCGACCCTGCCCACAGACTATATCGTAGGCGTCTTTGGCGGTATCTGGAAACTGGGTGTTTTCATGATGCTTGTCGCCCAGATGTTCAGGTTTGCGTGGCAGCCGTTTTTTCTGCAGCACGCCAAAGACCCGGATGCCAAACCGCTCTTCGCGCGCATCTTCACCCTCTACACAGCAGCCAGCCTGCTGGTCTTTCTCGCCATTTCGTTCTTTATAGATGAACTGGTCATGCTCAGACTGCCTAATCGCGGCACACTGATCCCGGAGACCTACTGGTTTGCGCTTTACCTCGTACCCGTCATTCTGCTGGCTTACTTCTTCCAGGGCTGGTATTACAACTTTACAGCCGGCGCCTACATAGAAAAGAAGACGCGCTACTTTGCCACCTGCACCTTCGCTGGCGCCCTGCTCGCACTGGGCATCAACCTGTTTGTTGTCCCACATTACGGCATGATTGCAGCAGCATGGGCAACCACCCTGGCATATGGACTCATGGCCTTCCTGCTCTACAACATCGTCAAGAAATTCTACCCGGTACCTTACGACTGGGGCGCAGTCGCCCGTTCTTGCTTGCTTGCGGCCAGTATTTTTGCAGCCTGGTTCTTGCGTCCAGCATTGCAAACCTTTGTCTTCGAGGTTGCCTTGCTGCTTGTCTTCATCGCCGGCTTGTTTGTTTTACGCGTCCTCTCTGCCAGCCAACTCCTCACATTCGTCAAAAACCGCAGGTAAACGCGCACAAAAGCTTGTGCATCTGCCTGTCCTACAGTGTATACTATTCTAAACAAGTTCAGCACGGACTACGCCTGCTTTTACAGCGGAATCCGTTTTCTTGCACTGTATAGCTACAATGCCGGCAACCAGACGCAACCAACACCGCAAAGGCACACCCTTTGCCTCTATGCAGCACAAGAATGATAACCAGGCGCATGCCCATCCATTGATTATTACCTGCACCATGCGCTGCCGTACTGTTTAGCTGCACTGTTTATATGCCCGGAAGCACCATGCGTATTTCTCTATCCCTTTGCCTTGCTGCCTTATTCACCGTTTGCCTAACACCCGCCGTCGCGCAGGACGCCACACGACAAATACCCGATACCCCGCGCAATTCGGAAATCAACGCACCGGACGTATTGCATATCACAGACCGACTGGCGCAAACGCCGGCAGCCCGTGAAGCCCTGCAAGTTTTTCAGGCCAACAAACAGACAGCAACCCAAAAGGCTGGCACAACAGCTATACGGCAATCTCTCGGCGACCGCGCCACGTTCCGCGTTATGAAAAACGTGGCTACCAACCCGTCATGGGAAGAAAAAAGCTTTACGCTCTCAGCAACCAGCGCCGTCGCCAATATTTGGGTTGAAGATGGCGAACTGAGCCTCGGTAATGTCTCGGATGCAGATATCGTTGCGCTGGAAGATGCCCTGCTTTTGTCGACGCCCGCCGCATCAGTGGATCCGGCCCGAGGCATTGTGGAGAACAACAATTTCTATTTTGGCAATCCGCCCAACATCGATGGCGATGGGCAACTGGATATTCTGTTGTATGATATTTCTGAAGGCGGATCCAACAACAATTTTTTTGTCGCCGGCTTCGTCACTCCCGAAGACCTTTCACCAACTGGCAACGGCAACTTCAAGGACATTTTATATCTGGACACCAATCCGGGCATATCAAGCCGGCCGATTACGTCGGTACTGGCAACGGCAGCCCATGAGTACCAGCACCTGATTCATTACAACTACGACCTGTTCGAGCAGACCTTTATAAATGAAGGCTTGTCTGAATGGGCAGAAGTGATGAATGGCTATCCCTCCCGCACCATGTCTTTCCTGAGTGACCCGGCTACCTACAACATTCGGCTGCTCGAATGGGAATCTGGCGATAACATTCTACTTGATTACCAGCGTGCCGGCCTGTTTACAGGGTATCTGGCAGAGCGGATGAGTCCGGAAGCCCTTGGTGCAATCACGAGGAATCCTAACCGGGGGCGGCGCGGATACGAAGAGATCATCAACCAGCAAGGTCTCGACTTTGAGGAGTTGCTTAAAGACTACCACACAGCTAACCTGCTAAACAACGGCAGCCTTGACCCCGCTTTCCAGTACCTCAATCCTACCTATGCCAATATTGGCACCATCCCAACGACAGAAGTGGATGGTCAATTTGCTACAGAAACCCCGACAACAACAACTTTTATTGAAGCCGGCGCGGTTTCGTACCTGGTCTGGGACAACGTGGCTGACTTCGTTTTAAACATGGATACCATAGACCCGTTCGATGCGCTGCGGGCGCGCATTGCGGTTCGGGTGCTGCTTGAAAAAGCAAACGGGGAGACGAGCTTCGAAGACTTACCCCTTCCGCTGGAAGAAACCTACTATGCCGGCGACTACGCGAGCCTTACCCTGATTGTTACCCACGTAAAAGCTGAACTTACCTCGCGTGTTGGCCTCACCTATAACGCACAATGGGGCACACCAGTAAACGGAATCGCAACCGCTGTGCAGTTTGACAACGGGCAGGTTGCATCAGATGGCTTCTTCTCGCTCGGATCAGATGCTGACGGCGCCGTAGCAACCCGGTTCGACGTACCCGACGGTGGGCAATCAACCCTCCAGGAAGTTAGCCTCTCACCGTACTTTGTTAACCAGTTTAACAACTCGACCGTACCTGACGACGCACCACGAGACCTCACCCTCAAAGTATGGGAAACAGGCAGTGACGGCCGGCCCGGTGCAGAGATTTTTTCATTGGCAGTTACTGACCCCAGAACAACAGGCATCAGTTCTTCAGCATTGAACCACTTCAGCGTAGACCTTACACCGTACCAGGATCAGTTGTCCAATTTGCCTGCTACCATTTTCATCGGTTATGCAGAAGCCGGCAATGATCCAAACTACATGGTGGTTGGCGCGTCAACATACGCCACAGAAGATCGGTCTTTTGTTGTTTTGAGTGATGGCAACTGGGGCGCCCTTTGGGATATCCAGTTCTCAGACAGCGGTGCACAGGAATTCCCGCTGCAAAATACCGTGGTCCCTGTCCGCGCACTGTTTGTCACCACGTCGCTACCCGTTGCTATTGATGATGAGGTGTTGGCAGATAACCGTTTCGAACTTGCCACAAATTTCCCAAATCCGTTTCAAAGCCAGACGACAATCCCGTACACGCTGCCAACGGCCAGTGCTGTAAAACTGGTGGTTTACAACGTACTCGGACAGGAAGTACAAACGTTGATTGATCAATTTCAGCCGGCTGGCAATTATTCGGTAACATTCCAAGCTGATTCCTTGCCCAGCGGGTTGTATCTTTATACGCTCGAAGCCGGATCAAACCGACAAACGCGCCGCATGACCGTTGTGCATTAAGTAGTATATTAAAACTGCACCAAAACCCTCATCGCATACAACAGGCGATGCACTGCACCATACTTAAACCAAAAAGCCTGGAGAATGGCTCGCATAATACAAACCGGAGACACCCCTGCAAAGCGGAGAAACGCAAACATGCGTTCATGTGCTGAAGTACTTCGCCTGCTGGCGCAGCGCAGTTCTTTTGATGATGAAGCAAAAGACATGACCGCCTTTCTGATTTTCAACCTGCGTGAAATCTATAAAACCATCGATGAAAGCGCGCAGGCCTGGGATGAACGCAACTACTGGAAAAAAGCGGAGGGCCTTCGCGAAAAATGGCGCTGGACCCGCATCATTTCGGACAAACTGACCAAGCTCGTTGTTGCCAACAAATGGCAGCGCGTCCCCGAAGCCATGTTCGAACTGATCCCGTACTTTCAATCCATTACCATCGTCAAACTTACCCGCGACGCAGATTGGTGGATGGGCGCACACACTGCACTACTTAAGGAGCAAAAAGAAGGGTAAGCCGGAACGTTGATCCCGTGCGACGTTTAACGGAAAAACTTTCAGTCAACCCAAGGGGCTCATGGCTCTTTCCGACATGGCGCCGGCAACAGGTACCCTCCTGATTGCTCCGCCTATGATGCAAGATCCGAACTTCAAGCGTAGCGTTGTGTTGCTTTGCGAGCATGGCGTTGATGGTAGCTTTGGCCTCATTCTTAATCGTTCTATTTCCCTTAGCCTCACCGATGTTGTAGAAGGCATGGACCTCTACACTGGCCCCCTTTGCATGGGCGGCCCGGTACAACCCAACACCTTGCACGTGCTACACCGGTACACCACCGGCATGGGCGAGTCTATTCAGATTGGCAACCAGATTTACTGGGGCGGCGACTTCGAGACCATCCAGAAGAAAGTCGAGAACGAGGTTACTTCTTCAGATGACATCCGCTTCTTCCTCGGCTACGCCGGCTGGACGCCCGGCCAACTCGATGCCGAGATCGAACAAGACAGTTGGATCATCGCCCCGGCCGACGACCAGGTCATTTTCCCCGAAGACCCCGAAACCCTCTGGGCCAACACACTCCGCCGGCTCGGCGGTGAATACGCCCTCCTCGCCAACTTCCCCGAAGACCCAAGGCTGAATTGAGTGAGGAGTGAGGAGTGAGGAGTGAGGAGTGAAAAAAACGACCCTTCGAAACTCAGCGTTCCTTGTTCAGTGTTCGACATTCTACTCTCGGCCTATGCCATAAAGCTGACACCCTCCCGCATTAAACTCCTATCGTCCTTATATTCCCCTTTACCACAGCCGTCTTTCCAAGGCATAGCAGCACATCATGACGATCGACGTTTTCCAGGAATCGCTTCAATTCCTTAAAGGAGTAGGCCCAAGGAAATATGAGGTACTGGAAAAAGCAGGGGTTACCAATTACCGCGACCTGCTTCAGTATTACCCCCGGCGCTACCTCGACCGGTCAACAGTGACACCGATCAAGAGCATCACCCCCCAATCGGGCGCGGTAACCGTCGTTGGACGCGTTACGAAAGCGGGCATGGTGCCGATGCGCGGGCGCTCGCGCTTTGAATTGGTTGTTGAAGATGAAAGCGGTGGACGCATCAAGTGCGTGTGGTTTAACCGGGCCGGCTGGATTGCCAAAGTGTTCAAAGCCAACGAACGCGTTGCCTTCCACGGCAAGCCACAGTTGTACGGCCGGCAATTCTCGCTCACCCATCCCGACTTCGACAAACTCGACGCAGACGGTGCCTCTCTAGAAACTGGCCGCATCATCCCCCTCTACCCCGGCGGTGCTGCATTTGACAAGGTTGGTCTTTCCAGCCGCTCTTTCAGAAAAGTGGTTTATGGCCTTATCAAGGAGCATGGCCTCAGGCTACCTGAGATTTTGCCGGCGTGGATGGTCGAGCAATACAACCTCATGGAAGGCCGCGTTGCGCTACGAGCGGCACACTTCCCCAAAAACCAGCCCGAGTTGGGCAAAGCACGCGAACGACTCAAATTTGAAGAACTGCTATTCATCCAGCTTATGCTTGGCGTAACCCGACAGGTAAAGCAAGAAGTTGCCGGCAGCGTATTCAACAAAGAAGGGGACTACCTCAAACGATTCCTCGACGAAGTGCTGCCTTTTGAGTTTACCAATGCGCAAAAGAAAGCCCTCAACGATGTTATAACGGATACCAAAAGCGGACACCAGATGAACCGGCTGGTACAGGGCGACGTCGGCAGTGGCAAAACGGTGGTTGGCGTTGCCGCTATGCTGCACGCCCTCGACAACGGCTTTCAAAGCGCCTTTATGGCACCCACTGAAATTCTGGCGGAGCAGCATTACGCCAACCTCAAAAAATACCTCGAGCCGCTCGGTGTTGAAGTACGCCTGCTGATTGGCGGTCAGCGCAAAGCTTTGCGCACAGAAATCCTTGAGGATCTTGCAACAGGCAAAGCCCAGGTAGCCGTAGGTACGCATGCAGTCATACAGGATGGGATCGTATTCCAAAATCTCGGGATGGCGATTGTCGACGAACAGCACCGCTTTGGCGTTATGCAGCGGGCAGCGATGTTGCAAAAAGGCAACAACCCGCACATGCTTCTGATGACAGCCACACCGATTCCCCGGTCGCTTGCGATGACGCTATACGGTGATCTCGACGTCACCATTATGGACGAAATGCCGGCCGGCCGCAAGCCCATTGAAACCAGCCTCCGCACAGAGAAACGACGCGAAGAAGTTTACGCCTTTATTAAAGAACAATTGCGGGAAGGCCGGCAATGTTACGTGGTTTATCCGCTGGTTGAAGAGAGTGAAAAACTCGACCTCAAAGATGCGGAATCGGGCTACGAGCAACTGGTAGAAAAATTCCGACCCTATAAAGTAGACCTCGTTCACGGCCGGCTCTTTGCCTACGAAAAAGAAGAGGCCATGGATCGGTTCAAAAACGGGGAGACCGATATCCTCGTTGCAACCACCGTCATCGAAGTTGGCGTCGACGTGCCCAATGCCACCGTTATGCTGATCGAGCACGCTGAGCGGTTCGGCCTCAGCCAACTCCACCAGCTCCGCGGCCGCGTTGGCCGGGGTGGCAACCAGAGCTATTGCATTTTGATGGCAGACCATAAAAGAACCGCCGAAGCAGAAGAGCGCCTGACCACCATGGTCAGCACTACAGACGGCTTCAAAATTAGCGAAGCAGACTTGAAGCTCCGCGGCGCCGGCGACTTTTTTGGCACCCGACAAAGCGGCCTGCCCGACCTGAAGATAGCCGACATCACCGTCGACGTCGAACTGCTTGTGCAAGCACGTGAAGCCGCATTTGAACTCCTCAAACGAGACCCACACATGCGCGACCCCGAACACGAACTCACCCGCGCCTACTTTCAGGCCTTTTATCACCACCGCAGCCTTGGGTTTGCACGGGTTGGGTGATTGGTGTGAATGCAGCACCCAAAACAAATCCCACACATGACCACCAAGAAATCCAGTATCGCTGAAATCCGCGCGCGCTTTGACAATGACGTAGAGCGCTTCTCCAACCTGGAAACTGGCCAGCAAGCTACTATCGATGCCCCGCTCTCCATGGCGCTGATTACCGAGGCAGCTATTGCGGCGACGCCCAACATCACCCATGTGCTCGATATTGGCTGCGGCGCCGGCAACAACACCATCAAACTGCTCCAGCAATGTACCCATGAGGCAGTGCATTGCGATCTGCTCGACCTCAGCCAACCGATGCTCGACAGGGCTGCAGCGCGTGTTGCTCCACTCACGACGGGCACCGTCCAAACCTTTCAGGCAGACTTCCGGGCGGCTAAACTACCCACCGAACAGTACGATGTAATACTCGCCGCCGCCGTATTGCACCACCTGCGCGATGACTGGGATTGGCGCATCGCCTTCGAGAAAATCTACGCACTTACCGCGCCCGGCGGCAGCGTATGGATTACAGATCTCGTCAGCCACGAACACGAAGCCATACAAGCCTTCATGTGGCACCGGTACGGAGACTACCTGGAATCACTCGACGGCCCTGCGTATCGAGACAAAGTATTCGCCTACATCGAAAAAGAAGACTCCCCACGTCCTGTCACCTACCAACTGGATCTCCTCAAACAAGCCGGCTTCGACCACACAGAAATCCTCCACAAGAACTCCTGCTTCGCCGCCTTCGGCGCCATCAAGTCTACGTACTAGGGCAAACACTGCGTGTTTGAGGTTGAAGGTTGCTGGTTTAAGGTTGAATGTTTTGTCGTGTACCTTGATCGATCTATTTGGCGGTACCAAAGGCGGCTTCTCTTACTGACGCCACACCAAGGCTATCTAATAAAACCCATCCACGTTCCAGAGAACAGGCTATAGTATTCTTTGCACCGGGTTGCCAGCATATTCCCCTCCCCTGGAGGGGTGCCCGAAGGGCGGGGTGGGTTAGCGAAGTTAGCCCACCTACAGAACCCAAACCCAGCCTTTCAAGCACATACAGCACAGCTAAACCGCACGGGGAGAGCCTATACCACCCTTAAAAAAACCACAGCCCATCCGAAACTCAATTCACTTTGCATCGTAAAGCGCTTTACAGACACCTTATTTTACTATGACACAAGACCGAGATCCGATCAGCCGAAGCACCCCCGAGCGACCGCCGGCAACACCAGAGCCGCAGGCAGAAGAACAGTTAAAATTCATCCGCGACGTGATGGCACGCAGCGGTACCTTTACGGCAGTCCCCGGCTGGGGTGCTGTTGCTATGGGCGTTTGCGCACTCATCGCAGCCTACATTGCCAATACAACAACAACCCGGGAAGCATGGCTTATCACCTGGATGGTTGTTGCTGCCACGGCAGCCCTGCTGGGGACGGTGGCACTGATCATGAAATCCAGAAAAGCACAGGCACCGCTACTTAGTGGTCCAGGTCGGAAGTTTTTAGTCAATTTTCTGCCACCTCTGTTTGTAGGCGCAGCGATGACCATAGCCCTCTGGCACGCGAGCGAGCCGCGATTGCTGCCCGGCACCTGGATGCTGATGTACGGCACCAGCGTTGTTGCCGGCGGTGCATATTCCGTCAGAATCATTCCCATTATGGGCATGCTTTTTCTCGGCCTTGGCGCTGCAGCACTCTTCCTGCCCTTTACCTGGGGCGACCCCTTGATGGCAGCCACATTTGGCGGCCTTCACATTGCATTTGGACTCATAATCGTGAAAAACCATGGCGGATAAACCAACCCGGCGCAAACCCCGTATGCGGCGCAAAAAAGGAGAAACCAGCATAAAGTCGTTTCCAAGCGCACTCGACAAGCTGATTCACGAACGCATCCGGCTTGGCATTGTGAGCGCACTTGCAGCAAGCAATACGCTGACATTCAACGAACTGAAAGAATTGCTCGGCACATCCGACGGCAACCTGAGCGTGCACGCACGCAAGCTGGAAGACGCGGGCTACATCAAAGTGGAAAAGTCATTCGACGGCCGCACCCCAAAAACCGAATTCAGCCTGCTCGACAAAGGGCGCGATGCCCTCAACGACTACCTGAACCAGATGGAGCAGATTATTAAGATGACGAAGGGGTGAGGGAAGAGTTTGGAGGGAAGAGTTTGGAGCGAAGAGTTTGGAGGGAGGATGTGCCTAACGAATACACGAATACACGAATACACGAATACACGATCGTACGGAATCACGTAAGAAAACGATGTCTATCAAACAAACCATAGAATCTAATCTGGAAGATCCGGAGGCGTTGGAGAAGCTTTACCGGCAGTCTCCCGAGCATTTCACGAGAGAATTCGACGCCGTTTTTCACGCCAACCCGTCCTCAACCGTACTGGAAGTCTGGCAGGCACGGCTACAATTCGACAAGCCAATGCGCCAGCGCCAGGGCACGTCGTTTCTGCACCGGCCGAGCGAAATTATGCTCATCATCCTGCTCGCACTTGTGAGTGGTACCCTGGCAAAACTCCCACATTTTTTCGGGGGGATCGACGAAGAGATGTTCTACCCGCGCAACCTAGGTTTTTTTGTGCTGCCGGCGCTGGCCTGTTATTTCATGTTCAAAAATACCGTTGAACGCTCCACCGTCATTGGCCTCAGCCTCGCCATCGGCGGTGCGGCGTTGTTTATCAATGCCATGCAGATTGATTTGGATCAATCGGATACTATGGTGCTTGCCTGTATCCACCTGCCATTTTTTCTGTGGACTTTAGTCGGGATTGCTTTTGCCGGTAATAATTACAGGGCCCTCGCGCCGCGCATGGATTACCTCAAATTCAACGGCGAAATGGTCATTTATACCGTTTTGACATTGATTGGTGGTGGCATCCTCACCGGCATAACCCTCGGACTCTTCAACGTGATTGGCCTGCGCATTGAAGACTGGTATTTCAAAAACGTAGTGGTTTACGGCGCAGTGGCTGCCCCACTTGTCGCAACTTATGTAGCCATCCAGCGCCTGGAATCGGGACAGCGATTGGCGCCAACCTTTGCCAAAATATTCAGTCCGCTCGTACTGATTACCCTAACGATCTTTTTGATTGCCAATGGTATTCAGGGCAAGAGTCCTTTTACCGACCGCGATTTTTTAATAGTCTTTAACGCCATGTTGATGGGTGTACTCGCCATCACAGTTTTCACGATCTCGGAACGGCCCACCAGCGAAACCCGGATCGTGAGCGACTACATCGCAATCGCGCTGGTAGTGGTTGCCCTCGTGGTGGATATGATCGCGCTCTCTGCCATTGTATTCCGGCTGGCCTCGTACGGCCTGACGCCAAACCGACTCGCTGTGCTCGGCGCCAACTTGCTGGTATTTGGCAACCTGGCCGGCATCCTGTATTACTACGCCGGCTTCTTGCGCGGCAAAATGGACATGCAGGTTGTCGAAAACTGGATCACCCGCTACCTGCCGCTTTATGCGGTCTGGACGATATTCATTGTGTTCGTCATGCCCTTTCTTTTCGGGCTGGCCTAAAATCAAATGCCGATTTTCGAGTGACGAATGCCGCGTTTTTTCGGTGCAATTCGACACTCGGCACTCGGCACTCAAAAATCATGTTTCTAAGAATTGTAGTTATCGGCTTCACCGCCTTTGTTGCGTGGATTATCCACGTGGCTAACACGGGGGGCTCCAATATTATTCTGGATACGGTGCACACTATACCTGCCGGCGACAAGCTGGGGCACTTTTTTGTGATGGGCACCTTTGCCTACCTGGTCAACCTGTTGCTGGCCTGCAAGACGTTTACGCTCGGTCGCTTTCGCATCCTCAACGGGAGCGTCATCGTGCTGGTCTGTGTGGTGCTCGAAGAAATAACCCACATGTTCATCCGCACCCGTACGTTTTCCTATCTGGATCTACTCAGCGATTTCCTTGGCATTGTGGCTTTCAGTATCCTCGCTGTCAAAACATATCCCTACATCGCAAACCTGCTAAATCGCGCATCGCAACGTGGGCTGGATACCTCCATGTGATGGGCCGGAATTATACAGAATTAGTCGGCATAAGACTTCGTCACCTCTGCTAAACACATGTTTATATATTACTTACCTTATTGACCTCAGGAGAGTTATACCGATTCGAAACCAGAATTATGCAGACTATTTCTGTATAATAGTAGTTACGTGTATCACTGGTACGGACCGGGTATATGGATAAGCTTTGACCTATTGTAAGCTTCCCGAAAAACAGGAACGATTGAAGTTAGAAAAAAACAGGTTTGGTTACTGCATAAAACATGGGTATTTCCCAGGGTCGGATCGCTGGCTCAGAAACCTGCGTGGCGATTTGTATCCCAGGCTGTCATGTGGCCGCTCATGGTTGTAGCTCCACATCCACTCCCGACTGAGCGCCGTTACTTGGGAGAGATTCTCAAATAAATAGCGATTCAAAACCGCTTCTCGGTAGGTTCGGTTAAAACGCTCTACAAAGGCGTTCTGCGTTGGTGAGCCTGGCTGAACAAACTGCAACCGGACGCCATACTCCTTGCTCCAGTTTTTCATGTACCCGGCAATAAACTCTGGCCCGTTGTCTACCCGTATCGATTCTGGTCTACCTAGCCACTGCACCAGGTTCGATAATTCTCGCACCACTCGCTGGCTGCGAATGGATGTGTCGATTGTCATTGAGAGCACTTCCCGGTTGAAGTCATCGATGATATTGAGCACACGAAAACGGCGTCCGTTTACCAGGCTGTCAGCCATAAAGTCCATCGACCAACTGTAATTGGGCGCCAGAGGCTGAAGCAAAACCTCCTTAACACGCGCTGGCAATCGTTTCTTATGCTTACGGCGGTGTTTCAGCCGCATTTCACCGTAGATGCGATAAACACGTTTGTGATTCCACTGATGATCGTTTTCTCTCAGGTAACGGTACATCTTCCAGAATCCCCAATCGGGATGCTTATCTGCCAGGCCCGAAAGCTTATCAACGATAAGAATATCATCGCGTGGTTTGCTGCGGTAGTAGTACCCCGATGTACTCAGACCAATGAGCAGACAGGCTGTGCGTACGCTTATTCCAAGCTTTCGCAGGTAGTCAATCCCGTCTCGCTTCTCTGGCGGGGTTAGAACTTTTTTTCAATGAGGTCCTTGAGCGCATCGCGTTGCAAGGCCACGTCAGCATACATTTGCTTGAGCTTGCGATTCTCTGCCTCAAGCTCTTTGAGCCGCTTCAGCTCCGAGGCTTCAATACCTCCGTACTTGCTTTTCCAGTTATAGAACGTCGCCTGGCTGATGCCGTGTTCGCGGCACAGATCTGCCACTTTGATTCCAGCCTCGTATTGACGCAGGATTTTCAGGATCTGGGTCTCGGTAAATCTGGACTTTTTCATAGCTCCCCTAAATTAGAAAATTACAGGTTCAATCGTTCCTGTTTTTCGGGGATAGGTCACAACGACCTGCCCTCAGTGGCTGGCGGATTATGGCCGGGCCGTTATGCGGCTGTTTTCCGGTTGATCTATTCTTGACAGTTTACCGTCTTGTATTGTTACCGTCTTGTATTGTATTTGGAACGACAGGATTTATAATCATGTTAGCGCACTGTGTCAAAATTTGAATAATGATTTAAGGTATATATGAGTCCTCCCTGACAGCCTCACGATGTAGATTGAACCCTCTGTCTCGAGATCCATTCTTATAATTGCTTCATTGCTTTTCAGTGCACAAATAATCATCGCTATTCTGACATTAGGTATTTGCTCTTGAATTAAGTACGATTCGAGTGCAGGTCTTGCCAAACAAGCAATCGAAGTAAGACTTAGTAGATTACTGCGAAAATAGAAAGAAACAAATAACCAATACCATGGCGAAAGATAATAATTGGATTAATCGATTTATTCATGGCAGTGAAGCAAGACAATTATTGGCTTCCGTATTAGAGGCGTCAGGATTTAAGATAGTAAATATTGTAAAAGATGAGCATTCAGAATTATTGTGGGGATTTATTGTAAGCCCAAGCTCTGACCACGTTGAAATTTTAAATACGTCAAGAGAAATTCTTGTCTGGGCTTCTGAATTTGCTGAGTTTCAGGCAAGGACTGTGATGAGAGCTCAAGAAATATTGAGTGAATATAGGCCTAGGCTCAATGAAGGTTTTGTTTTATTGTTTGGTGCAGATAGTGACACTTTTAATAAAACCGTCGAAATTTCAGAGAAAATACAGATACACTGTATAGGCTTTTCGTTTACTGAGGTGAGAAAGATGGCTCCTCAAGGAGAGGATGACCTCATCAGAAAGTTACAAACTAGATTTTACTCTAAAGATCTGTATAATATATCGACTGCAATTAAGACTTTAAAAGGCTTCTTTGGAAGGAAGAGTTTAATATCAGAATTATCGGACAACTTAAAAAGCGGAGATGTGAATATAGGTCTATTTGGCCTGAGAAAGATGGGTAAAACATCTCTTATCTACCGAATAATTGACACCCTAAAATCCAATTCTGCAATCTTTTATGCTCATGTAGATGTGCAACTCATTGATTCAGTTAACTCAACTGGAGCTTACTTATTGTGGAGTATCGGAGAACATTTAATTGACTCAAATAAGAAGCTAAGAAAGAAGAGTTACCTTAGACTGTTTGGGAAACATGAGTTTTTTTCAGAAATACTTAACCCAGAGTCTGTGTATGAATTGTTTCTTCATGACATTCGTCAAATTATATCAAGTACGAACTCGAATATCATTATATTATTTGATGAAATAGAATTAATGTCTCCAGAGTCACCAGGATCACAATGGGGTAATGATTTCATAAGAATATGGAGATATCTTAGGGCTATTAGCCAGGAGCATCGTGGACGGTTAAGTTTTTTTGTTACTGGTACTAACCCACATTGTATAGAGCAAAACAAGCTTGATGGACAAGACAACCCTGCGTACAATTTCTTTAGCAAATATTATTTACCATCTTTAAATGTTGAGGAATGTGAAGAGCTGCTTTCAACTCTTGGACGGCAAATGGGACTAAACTGGTCGAATGATGCTTTAATTGAAGTAGTTCGACTTGTGGGAGGCCATCCCTTTTTATTAAGAAAGTTTGGCTCAATAATCCATAGATCGCTCCTTCCTAGAAATACTGAAATAGTAATTACGCCAGAAACTGTCAAAAATTTGATTCAAGAACTACTGATTGAGCTAAATTCTGATCTGAGCCAGATGATTGATGTGTTGGCTGATTATTATAGTGACGAATTTTACATTCTTGAAACCTTCGCATTGGGAAAAGTAGGTGAGTTCAGAGAACTTGTAGATGTATTTCCAAACGATGTTGGCCACTTAGTAGGATATGGATTAATCGAGCGAGATTTTGCAGGAGCAAGCTTAAATATTGAGCTTTTACAGACTTGGTTGCAACGACAGCATGCCAAAAAATCAAGAGACTTGCTTCATGTTTCGAACAGTGAATTTCTTCCGCGCGGAACACAAATCGAAAATTATGAGATTATAGAATCCATTGGTAGGGCTGGAGGGTTTGGAAGAGTCTATAAAGCAAAAACTGAATTAGAGGGTAGAGAAAGAGAGGTTGCTCTCAAGATTTTATATCAAGGATCATTATTAGGTTTACAAAGGGAAGTTGACGTGTTGGCAAACATAACACATCCGAATATTGTCAAATTCATAGATCATGGTCGACTTCCAAGTGGGCCATTATATTTAGCAATGGAATTGTTAAATGGCCCTACGTTACGTAGATATTGTCAAAGAGCTTCACGTCTTTCTGAAACTCAAGCAAATAATATACTTACTGACCTGCTTAACGCATTGATTTCTTTCCATCCAGATGAGGAGAAACTACAGCAGCTTAGATCCAAGAGCGAATTAAAACCGGAAGAACTGTCAGAAATAAATAGAGCAAGACATGGTTATGTTCATAGAGATATTAAACCAGAGAATATTATCCATACTCAAAAGAACGGAGCTGTTTTGATAGATTTTGGGATTTCCGTGCGTGTGTTAGATGCCGTAGTTACTAGAAAAGCTACTGAAGGATACTTGCCTCCGGATGGTGTACATGGTCAATGGACAACGGATGTTGACCTTTATCAACTTGGCATTACTATGTTGCAAGTAACTGCAGGTGTAGAATATAATGGCACAAACATAGATGATCTAAAAAAGATTGTAGATGGGGAACTAGGCAATCCTATTAAATCGGTTCTATTAAGAATGTCATCATCTAATCGAGGTGATAGATATGATTCTGCGAAACAAGTTTTACAGGATTTATCTGGAAAACTGGCTCTTCATTAAGGCTTTAATTAGGATTACAATCTCTTCACTCTATCATTTCGCCACATAACAAAGGCATGCGCTGCCGACCCATACTGTCTGCTGCGCGACCAGTTTTGGCGGGCAATGCCCAAGTATGTAAGCTTCCCGATTTTCTGGCTCTTCCCCACTTTGCGTGCTGCCAGAATATGTTTGATTGGGCCCTGAAAGCCCAATTAAGTCGCATTTAGATAGTTAGAGCCCCGATTCTTCCCCAAGTAGGACATATTAGAATTCTTAATCTCAGAAACATGGCGTTCGATTCAAAAAAGGGCGTCCAAACGCTGATTTTTGAGCGTATTCGCCCTTTAGAATTCAAGTTGCTTGCTTACAGATAAAATGTGTAGCACGCAAAGTGGGGAAGAGCCTGTTCTTCGGGAATCTTACAAATGGAGGTAAACAGTGCGGTACATCATCACAGGCTCCTTGATCATCGTTGCCATTATACACCTACTGCCTCTATCTAGTGTAATAGGAAATGAACGCCTATCTGCACTTTATGGTATTTCTTTCGATGAGCCTAATATAGAGATCTTGATGCGTCATCTGGCCATGCTGTTTGGGTTACTCGGCTCCTTCTTATTGTATGCAGCCTTTGATAAATCTTTGCAACTCCTGGCTTTTCTTGCAGGTTTTGTGAGCGTTGTATCATTTATGTGGCTTGCCTGGTCGGTTGGTAGTACAATGCGGAGATAGAGCGTGTATTTATAGCGGATGTAATTGCATTAGTGTGCCTACTTGCTGGGATGGCAACTTATTTAGTCTTGACAAGAAGAGAAAAAAGCCCGGTAGCAGAACACCACGAACTTGGTTAACAGTATCTGCTTAAAGCTGCATAACAGCTCTAAGGAGGAAAAAGGCAACCAGAGCAGATTACGACTCAAAAAGGCACACCTCTCTCCTGCGAAGCCGGCTTCGTTATGCTGGTCAACGCCCTATCCAGTCTCCCACCGGCACCCAAATACTAGCCTATTGTTGCGCAGCCATCCCCCTGAGCACGGCCGCGAGCTTGCCCATACGTTCAGCATCGCCACCGAGCTCACGGGCTTCGATCAGCACGACATCAGCCTCAAGCATTGCCGCCAGTTCGTTTAGCCGCATCGCCGAAGCATTGCCGTTGAGCACCTGTTGCACCTCTTGGGCGCGGGTGTTCAAAATGCGGTTGGCGCGCACCATCTGATCTACATACGCCTGCGCGACATCCACCGACGGCTCCCACTCGACTTTGGGCTGGAGCTGCGCATTGAACTCATCCATCACCACAGCTTCTGCCGCGCGGATTTCGGCCGCAGAAAGGTGCTCACCTGGAGTGAGACGAAGAACATCGATGCCCCGCATGATTTCAGCACCGTAGAGCCGGCCATTGAACCAGTATGTTGACCAGTAACCGCCAGTAAAAAGCGTATCGGCAGACATCGGGCCACGATCGAAGAAGGCAATCTCAAACGGATTCTCCGGATCCGTGAAATCCATTAGGCTGAGCCCACCCTGATACCAGGCCTGGGCCATGATATCGCGCCCAGGGACCGGAATGAGCGAGCCGTTGTGTGCAACGCAGTTCTCGGTTTCAGTCTGTGGCAC